>NZ_DAITON010000143.1:0-5477 GCF_036834105.1 Anoxybacillus sp.
GTTTATCTCTCTAGCTTCGTACGCTTTTCGCTTCGTTCAGTTTTCAAGGAACATCTTTGTCGTTTTTAAGCGACTTTTTTAATATAACATTTAGTGTTTTCTTTGTCAACACTTTTTTCTTTTGCTTTTTTACATGTTATTTTTAACACGGACGTTTAGTAATATATCATATTTGTTCATATTTAAGCAAGATGTTTTTTACTTTCTTTTGAAAAAATGAGTGAGGAAAAAACACCTCACTCATTAAATTTCCAAACGATTATTTATGACGCATTTGAGGGAACAACAATACATCACGAATAGATGGTGAGTTCGTTAACAACATAACAAGACGATCGATACCGATCCCTAATCCACCCGTTGGTGGCATGCCGTATTCTAACGCTTCGATGAAATCTTCATCCATTTCATGCGCTTCGTCATTTCCTTGTTCCTTTTCTTTCAATTGCGCCTCAAATCTTTCACGCTGATCGATCGGATCGTTTAATTCTGTAAATGCATTAGCGTGCTCACGCGCAACGATAAACAATTCAAATCGATCCGTAAAGCGTGGGTCTTCAGGATTTTTCTTCGCCAGCGGTGAAATTTCAACTGGATGACCGTAAATAAATGTCGGCTGAATGAGATGTTGCTCTACTTTTTGTTCGAAAAACTCGTTAACAATATGACCAAATGTCATATGCGGAGCTACTTCTACTCCATGCTCTTTCGCTAGTTGCCGAGCTTCCTCATCGCTCATATGCTTCCAAAAATCAACACCAACATATTCTTTGATCGCATCGACCATATGAAGTCGTTTCCATGAAGGTGTTAAATCTACCTCATATTCTCCGTATTGCACTTTTGTAGTTCCGAGAACTTCCTGAGCAATATGAGCAATCATATCCTCTGTTAGCTTCATAATGTCTGTGTAATCAGCATACGCCTCGTAAAGTTCAAGCATCGTAAATTCCGGGTTGTGGCGCGTCGAAATTCCTTCATTACGGAACACGCGACCAATTTCATATACTTTTTCTAGTCCACCAACAATTAAACGTTTTAAATGCAACTCAATTGCAATACGCATATAAAGTGTCATATCTAAAGCGTTATGATGCGTAATAAATGGACGTGCCGCAGCTCCCCCAGCAATCGAGTGCATCATTGGCGTCTCTACTTCTAAATACCCTTTTTGATCTAGATAACGGCGCATCGATTGAATGATTAAACTACGTGTAATAAATGTTTTTTTACTCTCTGGATTCATAATTAAATCAAGATAACGTTGACGATAGCGTTGTTCAATATCTTTCAAACCATGATACTTTTCAGGAAGCGGGCGCAACGATTTTGTCAACATCTCATATGAATGGACTTTAATAGACAATTCGCCTACTTTTGTTTTAAAAACTACACCACGAACTCCAACGATATCTCCTAAATCTGATGTATCAAAAATTTCATACTGTTCTTCGCCAACATCGTCTTTACGAACATAAATTTGGATTTGTCCTGTCAAATCTTGAATGTGTGCAAAACCCGCTTTCCCTTTGCCGCGCTTCGTCATAATTCGACCGGCAATAGAAACATGAACCTGCTTCTCTTCGAGCTCTTCTTTCGATAAATGGCTATATAACGCAAACAACTCTTCCGCTTTATGTGTACGCTCGAATCGTTTCCCGAATGGATCAATTCCTTTTTCACGTAACTTATGTAACTTTTCACGACGAACTAACAGCTGATCATTTAATTCTTCATGTGACATAACAAAGTTCACTCCAATGACCTTTTATTTTTTAAGACATACTGCCAGCATGAGCTGACAGTATGCTTTTTACACTTCCATCACAACATCGCTTTCTTTTGCCTCAACTTCTTCTACAAAATTCATAAGCAACGCCACAAGCTCATCGCGCGTTTGACATTCGTTAATGGCGTTGCGCACTTTAGCGTTTCCACGAATACCTTTCAAATACCACGCAGCATGTTTGCGCATTTCTTTCACAGCGATATACTCATTTTTCAGAGCAATTAAGCGATCTAAATGTAAAATGCAAACTTCAATTTTTTCGCGAACAGATGGCTCCGGAATGAGCTCGCCTGTTTCTAAATAGCGAACCGTGCGATAAATCATCCACGGATTACCGAGAGCAGCCCGGCCAATCATCACGCCATCGACACCGGTTTGTTCTAACATTCGCTTCGCATCTTGAGGGGTTTGTACATCGCCGTTACCAATGACAGGGATGTTAACCGCTTCCTTCACTTGTTTAATGACATTCCAGTCTGCTTTTCCTTCATACATTTGTACACGCGTTCGACCGTGAACAGCAACAGCTTTTCCACCTGCTCGTTCTACCGCTTGGGCATTCTCAACAGCATAAATATGATTTTCATCCCAACCAATCCGCATTTTTACTGTCACAGGTTTTTCAACTGCATCGACAACAGCTGCGACCATATCATAAATTTTATTTGGATCTAATAGCCATTTCGCTCCTGCATCACATTTTGTAATTTTCGGAACAGGGCAACCCATATTAATATCGATAATATCCGCATTCGTATGCTGATCTACATATTTAGCTGCTTGTACGAGCGTTTCTTTCTCCCCTCCGAAAATTTGCAAACTTAACGGCTTCTCGCGCTCATCAATGTAGAGCATCCCCATCGTTTTCGGATTGTTAAATAAAATCGCTTTGTCGCTAACCATCTCCGCACAAACAAGTCCTGCCCCAAATTCTTTTACAGTTAGACGAAAAGCCGAATTACATACTCCGGCCATCGGAGCGAGCACAACAGGATTGTTGATTTGCACATTTCCGATTTTAAACATTAAACTCCCTCCTTTCGTAAAGTTGTTCCTCGACCGCTTCACGACTCTTCCATATGCGAACCCCTTGATGTGACAACTGGTCGATGTAAGAACGTAAAGGACGTTGAACAGACGGAATGATCAGTGATTCATCTATTTCAAATAACGGGATTAACACAAACGCCCGTTCAAACATGCGCGGATGTGGAATAATAAGTTGTTCTGTTTCAATATTTTCGTGATTATATAACAAAATGTCAAGGTCTAACGTCCGCGGTCCCCAACGAACTTCCCGCTTACGGCCAAACATTTTCTCGATGTTCATTGTCGCTGTTAATAAAGCTAGCGGGGATAGTGATGTACTGACTTTCACAACCATATTTAAAAAGCACGCCTGATCAACGTATCCAATAGGATCTGTTTCATAAACGGAAGATGTCGCTAAAACAGAAATACATTCATGGTCATGTAACGCTCTCACTGCTTGAAGCAAATATGCAAAGCGATCCCCTATGTTCGATCCTAACGCAATATAAGAAATATGTTCCATTTCTAACGTCCTCTCGTAATTTCAACCGCCACATAAGCATAATGACCTTTAATTGGTGGATTAGGCTTTGTCACCTTCACTGTACACGATGACGCTGCTTCATACGCGGATAAAATTTGCTCAGCAATCTGCTCTGCTACCGCTTCAATAAGTTTAAAAGTCTTGCCTTCAACGATGCTTTGACATATGTCGTATATATGCGCGTAATTAATCGTTTCGCTCAAATCATCAGTAATGCCTGCTCTTTGTAAGTTCGTTTCGATTGTGACGTCAACATAAAAACGTTGGCCGAGTTTATTCTCCTCCGGAAACACCCCGTGATAACCATAAAATTCCATTTGACTAATGTAAATTTTATCCCGCATTTTCTTCACCTTTTCCAAGCATTGCATCCATCATTTTAGCCATTCGAGCAATCGGTAAAACATCGTGCACACGAACAATATGCACCCCTTTTGCAATGCCTAGGCAAACAGTTGCTCCTGTTCCTTCTAGTCGATCATGAACTGGCAGATCAAGCACATGACCGATAAATGATTTTCGCGATGTTCCTAACAAAATAGGATAACGAAGCACAGCAAGCTCGTCCAATCGGCGCATCACTTGTAAATTATGTTCAACTGTTTTCGCAAATCCGATACCCGGGTCAATAATGATTTGCTCATCTTTTACACCAGCCTGCTTCACTATATGAACGCTCTCTCTTAAATCATGAATCATATCTGAAATGAGATCTTTATAATTGCGATCGTGACGATTATGCATTAATACGATAGGCACACCGTAAGTAGCGGCTACTTCAGCCATACTCGAATCTGCTTTCGCCCCCCAAACATCGTTAATCATCGTCGCTCCTGCCTCAATGGCTTGCTTCGCTACTTCCGCTTTATACGTATCGATCGAAATGGGCACATCAACCGCATGGGCAACCGCTTTTACGACCGGAATGACACGACGCAACTCTTCTTCAAGCGATACTTTCTCAGCCCCCGGACGAGTCGATTCCCCACCAATATCAATGATATGTGCCCCTTCAGCTACAAGTTGCTTAGCCCGTTCAACCGCCTGCTCTACATGACAAAACTTTCCGCCATCAGAAAAAGAGTCAGGTGTGGCATTTAAAATCCCCATAATAATCGTTTGTTTTTTTAAATCGAGCTTATGTTTTCCGCAATCAATAACGTTAATCAATTAACGTTCCCATCCTTTCTGTCATACCTCGTCCATAATTGTTTTGTAAACGATGCGTACGCATGCTTCAGCCGGCTTGTAATTTCCCCGCATTTCCCGGGATATACATCGCCATCCAATCGACAAACCGGCACAATTTCTTGGATGGAATTCGTTAAAAATATTTCATCTGCTTCTTTAAGATGTTGTAATACATAAAATCCTTCTTGTACATGAATGCCCCACGAACACAACAAATCTATCACAAACATTCGTGTAACACCATTTAAAATACCCGTTTGCACGGAAGGAGTATATACGACACCATCTTTTGCCCAAAAAATGTTTGAAACGATTCCCTCTGCTACAAATCCGTCTTGTGTAAGGAAAATACCTTCCACGTGTGCATCTTTACCGATTTCCCGCTTACCTAAAATATTGTTCAAATAATGATGTGACTTTAAACGGATATACCCTTCTGGTGTATTTCGTCTCATTCGTAACGTTTGGCAAACTTTTTCATCAGGGAACGCCGGGACAGGTTTCATATACATAATAACCGTTGGCGCTGTATATTTCTCCACTTGTAACCCCACATCACCAACGCCAGCCGAAACATTCAAACGCACATATGCATCGCGATAACCGTTTGCCTCTAACAAGCGAGAGAGGATATGCATCACTTCGTCCCGCGTTATAGAAAATGAGATGTTTAACATATTTAACCCGTCGTGAAGACGCGTTAAATGGTCGTCAAGTAAAAAAGGATGTCCATCATATACGCGAAATGTTTCAAATAAACCGAGTCCATACATAAACCCATGATCAAATGGGGAAATGCAAGCATCTTTCTTCGTCACGATTTGCCCGTTAACATAAATAAACATGTGCCATCACTTTCACCTATATAATGTAATAAAATTTTTAAGCATTTCTAAGCCAAACTCGGTCATAATCGATTCA
>NZ_DAITON010000144.1:0-5432 GCF_036834105.1 Anoxybacillus sp.
TGTTTTCATAATGGGGGATGAACATGGAGTATTTTTTTCTTTTAATTATTGGTTTTTTAGCAGGAACGATCGGCAGTCTTGTCGGTTTAGGTGGGGGAGTCATTATCGTTCCAGCGCTTCTTTTTTTAAGTGCAGCTCATATGTTGCCAGCCATTTCACCACAAGTCGCGGTTGGTACGTCGCTTGTTGTAATTATTTTTAATGGATTGTCGTCAACTTTAACATATATGAAGCATAAAATGGTGGACTATAAAAGCGGCTTGTTTTTTTTCATCGGCAGTGGGCCGGGTGCCATGTTAGGGGCATGGGTAAATCAACATGTTCATATGCATCATTTTTCGCTTTACTTTGGACTGTTTTTAATTGCTGTTTCATTTTTGCTTATGTTTCAATCGCGTTTTTCACCGCGTGCAACACGAACGTTTCCTGTTGTGCGCACGTATGTCACGAACGAAGGAGAGGAAGTGACATACGGATATGATCCGTTCATCGCTACGCTCATTGCGTTTGTTGTTGGCTTTGTCGGCGGGTTTTTTGGCATTGGTGGCGGTTCGCTCATGGTGCCTGCGATGATGTTATTGTTTTTATTTCCTCCTCATGTGGCGGTAGCAACATCGATGTTTATCGTCTTTTTGTCATCCATTGTTAGCTCATCGACACATGTATGGATGGGAAATGTCGCATGGACGTTTGCGTTTGCGCTCATTCCGGGCGTATGGGTCGGTGCAAAATGTGGCGCATGGCTTAATCGGAGACTAAAAGGAAAAACAGTTGTGACGCTACTGCGGATCGTGCTCATTTTACTTGGAGTTCGTTTAATCGTGCAAGGACTTGGCTAGTAGAGGGAAAGGTGTGTTGCAAACATTGAAAGAGACGATACATATTTATCATACAAACGATGTGCATAGCCATTTTGAACATTGGCCAAAAGTAGTGCATTATTTACGAAAAAAAAGAAGCGAGCATAAAAAACAAAGTAAACATATGGTTTTGCTAGATATTGGTGATTTTATTGATCGATTTCATCCGATCACAGAAGCGTCGGATGGAAAAGCTAATATCGCCCTTTTAAACGATGTGGCGTACGATGCCGTCACGATTGGAAACAATGAAGGAATTACGCTAAGTCATGAACAACTAGATAAGCTGTACGAGCATGCTACCTTTCCTGTGCTCGTCGCAAACGTTTTTTATCAAAACGGAGAGCGTCCCCGTTGGATGAAACCGTATATCATTATGACATTCGGACGTGCGCGCATAGCTTTCATTGGAGTGACCGTCCCATTTCAGACGTTTTATGAGCTGCTCGGATGGCGCGTTGCTGATCCGTTCGCTACCGTCGCTCAGCTCATTGATGAACTTTCGGCAAAAGTGGATGCAATCATTTTGTTATCTCATTTAGGGATAAGTGATGATGAAAAAATGGCTCATCTGTTTCCGCAACTGACAGCAATTTTAGGAGGGCATACGCATCATGTATTTGAATGCGGAAAACGTGTAAACAACACGTTGCTTTGTGGAGCTGGGAAATTTGCGCATTACGTCGGATGTGTGACGTTGACGGTTGATACAAAAAGCCGGAAAGTTGATGCACATGCATATGTGAAACATATCGATGCTCTTGAACAAGAATGTATGGAAACAAAACAAAAATTACATCATATGGTCGAACAAGCGACGAACGCATTGGCACAACCAGTTGTTTATTTGCCTGAAACTTTACATATTGACTGGTTTTCACCATCCCCATTCGCGTCGCTTCTGGCGAAGGCGTTAAACGAATGGTGTGAAGGAGATGTAGCGATGGTGAATGCAGGTGTGTTGCTTGCTTCGCTCCCAAAAGGTGTCATAACGAGAGGCGACATTCATCGCATTTGTCCACATCCGATTAATCCATGCAAAGTATATTTGCGCGGAAGTGAACTGAAAGAAGTCATTTTACAAGCGGAAACAGAACAGATGAAACAGTTGCGTGTGAAAGGATTCGGATTCCGCGGGGAAGTGATGGGACAAATGGCATATGATCGCATCACAATTGAAAAAGAACAGCTAATTGATGGTCAAGAACATGTGCGCCGCATTTTTATTCACGACCAGCCAATCGATGAGCAAAAGACGTATGCGGTGGCGACGATTGATATGTTTACGTTCGGTCATTTGTATCCAGAAATATATCGTGCAAAAAAACAATATTATATGCCGGAAATGTTGCGAGATGTGCTTGCATGGAAGTTAAAAAACATGTATCCATGATAGGCACCGTTCTTTCTTTTATTCATACATTGAATAAAGGAAAGGAGCGTGAAATGTATGGTTGAGGTTAAACCGTTATGGATTGACGGAAAACCGTTTACAGCAATTTCTGTGCAGTTGCCTAAAACGACGTTGTTAGCTGTTGCGAACGATACAGGATATATTATGTGCGGGGCATTAGATGTGGCGCTATTAAACAATAAATTGCGCGACCGAGGAATTATCGCAGGAAGAGCAGTAGGAGTGCGAACGATTGACCAGCTGTTAGAAGCGCCGCTTGAGTCGGTGACATTGGCGGCCGAACAGCTAGGTATCTCACGTGGAATGAAAGGAAAAGACGCCTTGCTTCTCATGAAATAAAATAATAATCCCCTGCTTGATCGCATACATATAGCGTGAGAGGGGGGATTTTTGTTGTATCAACAACTGCGTAAAAGAAGAAAACCGCTACCCGTCCGCTATATTTTTTTAATCACGTTCGTTTTTTTTATTGTTTCGACTGTTGCGAGCCTTTGGTTCATTAATAGAGGAATTGAACCGACGCTTATGGCGATCGCCGAGAAAGAAACGCGTCGCCTAGCGAACTTAGTGATTAACAATGCGATTAGTCAACAAATTGCTGAGGACGATGTCAACGTTGAAAACTTCATTAAAATTGAAAAAGATGCACAAGGGAAAATTTCCGCTATTGACTTTAATGCAACAGTAGTCAATCGGGTATTAGCAAAAACGACAAACCGTGTACAGCGAAATTTAAAAGCGGCATCGGAAGGGAAATTGTCCGCACTTGAGTTTCCAGATGTTCAAGTTGAAACGGAAAAGGAAAAAGGGATTATTTATTATATCCCGCTCGGACAAGCAACAAACAACGTCTTGTTAGGGAATTTAGGGCCGCGTATACCGGTTCGCTTTTACGTCATTGGGGATGTTCATTCGGATGTCAATAAAAATATTCGTCCATTTGGAATTAACAATGCTTTAATAGAAATAGCAATTCATATTGAAGTGAACGTGCAAATTATTATTCCATTTGCGACAAAGACAGCGACGATCCAAAATGACATTCCTGTTGCTATCCAAATTATTCAAGGCGAAGTTCCGCAATTTTACAATCAAGGGGGAGGGGGGAATACGTCAATTGAACTCCCTGTTCAATAATAAAAATTCTGAAAATTTTATTTTTTAAAATATTATTTTGACAAAAAGCTTGTCCGTTGTTATACTTAAAACTAAACGAAACAAAAAAGTCTGAAAAATTAAAATAATCGAACAAGGTGGTGGTATGACATTCATTTGGCTGTTACATTGTAAAGATAAAAATGGATTAAGGAGGTCATTTATCTATGGAAAGTCGTCAACAATGGGGTACGCGTGCTGGTTTTATTTTGGCAGCGGCCGGCTCGGCAATTGGTTTAGGAAACATTTGGAGGTTTCCAGCTGTCGCATATGAAAATGGTGGAGGGGCGTTTTTCTTCCCATATTTATTCGCTTTATTAACGGCAGGTATTCCAATTCTTATATTGGAATTTACGCTCGGGCATAAGTATCGAGGGTCAGCGCCATTAACGTTTGCTCGCTTAAGCAAAGGGACGGAGTGGATCGGTTGGTGGCAAGTACTTATTTCATTCGTTATTTCGACGTATTACTCCGTCGTTATTGCTTGGGCGATGTCTTACACGTATTTCGCTTTTACATCGAAGTGGGGAGAAGATACAGGAGGCTTCTTATTCGGTGAGTATTTAAAATTAGCAGAAACGCCAGGTACGTTTGGAAGTATAGTTCCAGCTGTTCTTATTCCGCTTGTTCTCGTGTGGGTCATTAACTTAGCTGTTTTATATAAAGGGATTCGTAAAGGAATTGAGTTAGCGAATAAAATTTTCTTGCCAACGCTCGTTGTTTTATTCTTTATTATCGTCGTTCGCGCGGTCACGCTAGAAGGTGCAGTTGAAGGATTGAACGCATTTTTCAAACCGAATTGGGATCAAATTATGAACGGAAAAGTATGGGTTGCTGCATACAGTCAAATTTTCTTTAGCTTGTCGATTGCATTTGCTATTATGATTACGTATTCAAGTTATTTACCAAAAAAATCAGATATTACAAACAATGCCTTCATTACAGGATTTGCAAACTCAGGATTTGAATTGTTGGCCGGTATTGGTGTATTTAGTGTTCTTGGCTTTTTAGCTCATCAACAAGGTGTAGAAGTAAGCGAAGTCGTTAAAGGGGGCGTCGGGTTAGCATTCGTTGTCTTCCCGCAAATTATTAACCAATTCCCAGCGTTTAATGAATTTTTCGGCGTGTTATTTTTCCTTTCGCTAACGTTAGCTGGTCTGTCATCCCTCATTTCCATTTCGGAAACATATGTAGCGGCAGTTCAAGAAAAGTTCGGTATTTCTCGAACGAAAGCCGTTCTTGGTGGCGGCGGATTAGCGGCGTTAATCGCGCTCGTGTTTGCAACAAACGGTGGATTATATTTCTTAGATGTTGTCGACTATTTTATTAATAACTTTGGTGTTGCACTTGTCGGTTTAATCGAGGTTATTGTGATTGCATGGGTGTTAAAACAACTCAATGCACTTCAAACACATGCAAACAGCGTATCAGATATTATGGTAGGGGCTTGGTGGAAAATTTCGCTCTCTGTGATTACACCGGTTGTACTCGGTTATATGATGTTCGATAGCATTAAAACAAACGTGAAAGAAAATTATGGAGGATATGATACGTTATTCGTTGTTAAATATGGATGGACGATCGCAGCGCTTGTCATCGTTCTCGGATTTGTATTTTCAGTGAAGCGTTGGAAAGAGGGGGCGCTTTCTGTTCCGACGGATAAGGAGGTTTCAAGCTGATGCAAACAAGTGCACTCGTTATGATGCTTGTCGGTATGGTCGTCATTTGGGGTGGATTTCTCGCTAGCGTCGCTCATGCAGTGAAGAAGAGCCGTCAGTCATAAAAAAAGATGGGGCAAAATGCCTCATCTTTTTTTCATTCGTTCTTGTCTTTCCCACTGTTTTAAATAAGGATATGGATCGAACGACCATTCTGTATAGCCATTATCTTTATACATCCCATAATGAAGATGAGGCGGAAACTTACCTGACGTTCCGGGCGGCCCATAACCAGAGCTTCCGACTGAACCGATGAGCATGCCAGGTTCCACAATAGATCCTTCT
>NZ_DAITON010000145.1:0-5417 GCF_036834105.1 Anoxybacillus sp.
TTATTTATTGCTGCGCATTTGGCTTGTATTAAACGACTTTTTTGAGCACGTATATACAATAGATGTCCCTTCCGAGTTTTATGACGAAATGTCGCAGGCGCTACAAAAAAGATGTTGCGTAGAAGCAATGGCCGTTTATGAGCGATATGTGATGCAAAATATGTCGAAAGACAAATGACACAATATGACAAACAAAGTTGTCTCCATTCGGTAAAGTAGAAATGGACGAAGTAAGGGAGGGAAACATGTGCTAAAAGATTTGTTTTCTAAAAAGAAGAAATATGCGACCATTCCGTCTGAGCAAGCGAAGCAAGATGTACCAGAAGGCATTATGACAAAATGTCCGAAATGCAAAAAAATTATGTATACGAAAGAGCTAGTGAAGAACTTACGCGTTTGTATATCGTGCGGCTATCATCATCCGATGTCTGCTCCTGAACGTATTGCGTGCTTATTAGATGAAGGAACGTTTTGTGAATATGACCGTCACCTTCTTTCTAAAAACCCGCTCGACTTCCCGCAATATATGGAAAAGATTGAGGAAGATCGTGAGAAAACGAAGCTAAATGAGGCGGTTGTGACAGGAGAAGGAACGATCAACGGCTTTCCTGTCGTTGTTGCCGTGATGGATTCACGATTTCGTATGGGAAGCATGGGATCGGTCGTTGGAGAAAAAATTGCTCGCGCCATTGAACGGGCGATGGAGAAATCCGTTCCTTTCATTATTTTTACCGCTTCGGGTGGGGCGCGTATGCAAGAAGGTGTGTTAAGTTTAATGCAAATGGCAAAAACAAGTGCAGCATTAAAACTGTTTAGCGAACAAGATGGGTTAATTATTTCCGTCATGACTCATCCGACGACCGGGGGGGTGTCGGCGAGTTTCGCTTCGCTCGGAGATTATAATTTCGCTGAACCGGGGGCGCTCATCGGTTTTGCGGGGCGACGCGTCATTGAACAAACGGTTCGCGAAGAACTGCCAGATGATTTTCAAACAGCGGAATTTTTATTGAAACATGGACAATTAGATGCTGTCATTCCGCGTCATGAATTAAAAGACACATTAACAAATGTATTAGACATTCACCAAGCGCGAGGTGGGGACGAATGGCGTACGAACTAGAATTTGAAAAGCCGCTTGTAGAACTGCGAAAAAAAATTAGTGAGTTAAAAGAGTTTACGAAACATCGCGATGTCGATTTTTCAGATGAAATTAATAAACTAGAAGCGCGTCTTGAAAAGCTTGAACATGATATTTATGCTAATTTAAGTGCGTGGGATCGCGTACAAATTGCGCGTCATCCAAATCGGCCAACAACGCTCGATTATATTGAGCGGCTGTTTACAAATTTTTTCGAATGTCACGGAGACCGTTGCTTCGCGGATGATGAAGCGATTGTAGGAGGAATTGCTAAATATCGCGGATTGCCTGTGACGGTAATCGGCCATCAGCGCGGGAAAGATACAAAAGAAAATATTCGCCGTAATTTTGGTATGCCTCATCCCGAAGGATATCGAAAAGCGCTCCGTTTAATGAAACAAGCGGAGAAATTTGGGCGCCCCATTATTTGTTTCATTGATACGAAAGGAGCATATCCGGGGAAAGCAGCAGAAGAACGAGGACAAAGTGAAGCGATTGCTCGCAACTTATTTGAAATGGCAGGCTTAACTGTTCCTGTCGTATGCATCGTGATCGGTGAAGGAGGAAGCGGTGGTGCGCTTGCTCTTGGTGTCGGCAACTATGTTCATATGCTTGAAAATTCGACGTATTCCGTCATCTCACCGGAAGGAGCGGCCGCAATTTTATGGAAAGATGCTTCCCTTGCAAAAAAAGCTGCTGAAACGATGAAAATTACAGCAAAAGATTTAAAACAGCTCGGCGTCATTGATGAGATCGTTCCAGAAGTGCGTGGAGGGGCACACCGAAATGTCGATGAGCAAGCGAAATACATTGACGATGTGCTACAACGTTCATTGCGTCAATTGCTTCCATTAAGCGCTGAACAACTGATTGCGCAACGATACGAAAAATATAAACAGATTGGCGATTTTATTGAATCTCAACAACACGTATCGGTTATGTAAAAAGGTCATCATCGGATGGCCTTTTTACATGAAATAAATGATTTTGGGCAAACTTGTTGTAGTGAAAAAAATCAACGTTTTGTGAAACATTTCATTATGTATTGTGTTCCATATACCTTCATGTTATCTTAAAGTAAGAGGTCATACTTCTTATTTTATTTTTTTAAAGAGGTGAAGAGCGATGAAAAGAATTGGTGTGCTTACGAGCGGTGGCGATTCGCCAGGAATGAATGCCGCTATTCGTGCGGTTGTTCGGAAAGCGATTTACCACGGCTTAGAAGTGTACGGCATTTATCACGGATATGCTGGATTGATTGCCGGGAATATAAAGAAGCTTGAGATTGGCGATGTTGGCGACATTATTCATCGCGGCGGAACGATGTTATATACTGCCCGCTGTCCAGAATTCAAAACGTTGGAAGGACAGTTAAAAGGAATTGAGCAGTTGAAAAAACACGGTATTGAGGGGCTTGTTGTCATTGGTGGCGACGGTTCATACCAAGGGGCGAAAAAATTAACAGAGCACGGCTATCCTTGTGTTGGTGTGCCGGGAACGATTGATAATGACATTCCTGGAACAGATTTTACGATCGGATTTGACACAGCATTGAATACAGTGATTGACGCGATTGATAAAATTCGTGATACAGCGACATCTCATGAACGTACATACGTTATCGAAGTCATGGGGCGTCACGCTGGTGATATTGCTCTTTGGGCAGGACTTGCTGGCGGTGCGGAAAGCATTTTAATTCCAGAAGCTGATTATGATATGGATGAAATTGTCGCTCGCTTGAAGCGCGGACATGAGCGCGGTAAAAAGCATAGTATTATCATCGTTGCAGAAGGGGTTGGCAGCGGTGTTGATTTTGGTAAACGCATTGAAGAAGCAACAGGATTTGAAACGCGTGTAACTGTGCTAGGGCACGTACAGCGCGGCGGATCACCGACAGCGTTTGACCGTGTGCTTGCTAGCCGTTTAGGTGCGCGCGCGGTAGAATTGTTGCTTGAAGGAAAAGGTGGACGTTGCGTTGGCATCCAAGATAATCATCTCGTCGACCACGACATCATTGAAGCGTTAGCACAAAAACATACAGTTGACCAAAAAATGTACCAGCTATCAAAAGAACTTTCAATTTAGTGGTTATTTATGGTATCGTTTCCATATGCAAAGTGTAGGAGGGTATTTATGCGCAAAACGAAAATTGTTTGTACGATCGGTCCAGCGAGCGAAAGTGTAGAAAAGCTTGTGCAGCTCATTGAAGCAGGTATGAATGTCGCCCGCCTCAACTTCTCACACGGAAGTCATGAAGAACATGCAGCGCGCATTCGCAACATTCGCGAAGCATCGAGAATGACTGGAAAAACGGTTGCAATTTTATTGGATACGAAAGGTCCAGAAATTCGTACACATGACATGGAAAATGGAGCAATTGAGTTAAAAGCGGGCTCTGAGGTCACTATTTCGATGACAGAAGTGCTCGGTACGCCGGAAAAATTTTCGATTACGTATGAAGGGCTAATTGACGATGTGCATGTCGGCTCAACGATTTTATTGGACGATGGTTTAATTGGTTTAGAAGTATTAGCTGTTGATAAAGAAGCGAAAGAAATTAAAACAAAAGTGTTAAACGGCGGCGTATTGAAAAATAAAAAAGGTGTAAACGTTCCAGGCGTGAAAGTGAAATTGCCAGGCATTACAGAAAAAGATGCAGCCGACATTCGCTTCGGTATCGAACAAGGCATTGATTTTATTGCTGCATCATTTGTTCGTCGCGCTTCAGATGTGCTCGAAATTCGGGAATTGCTTGAGGCGCATGACGCGTTACACATTCAAATCATCCCGAAAATTGAGAACCAAGAAGGCGTAGACAATATCAATGAAATTTTAGAAGTAGCAGACGGTTTAATGGTTGCTCGCGGTGACTTAGGCGTCGAAATTCCAGCGGAAGAAGTGCCTCTCGTCCAAAAAGAGCTAATTAAAAAATGCAATGCGCTTGGAAAACCTGTTATTACAGCGACACAAATGCTTGATTCCATGCAACGAAATCCACGTCCAACCCGCGCTGAGGCGAGCGATGTAGCGAACGCCATTTTTGACGGAACAGATGCGATTATGCTTTCTGGCGAAACGGCAGCAGGCGCTTATCCAGTCGAGGCGGTACAAACGATGCATCGCATCGCTTTACGTACAGAACAAGCGTTGCAATACCGCGACTTATTATCAAAACGCAGCAAACAAAGCGGCACAACGATTACAGATGCGATTGGACAATCGGTTGCCCATACAGCGTTAAATTTAGATGTCGCAGCGATTGTGACGCCGACAGTGAGCGGTCATACGGCGCGTATGATTTCGAAATATCGCCCAAAAGCGCCAATTATTGCGGTGACATCTGATGAAGCAGTGTCTCGGAAATTAGCGCTCGTTTGGGGCGTTTATCCACGCGTTGCCCAACATGCAACGTCGACAGACGAAATGCTCGATATTGCTGTTGAGGCCGCTCTTGGCACAGGCATCGTCAAACATGGTGATCTCGTTGTCATTACTGCGGGAGTACCAGTTGGGGAAACGGGCTCAACGAACTTAATGAAAGTTCATATGATCGGTGATATGATTGCAAAAGGCCAAGGCATCGGTCGTAAATCAGCATTTGGAAAAGCGGTTGTAGCAAAAACTGCCCAAGAAGCGCTTGAAAAAATGGTTGAAGGTGGCATTTTAGTGGCGCCCGCAACAGATGCGGACATGATGAAAGCACTAGAAAAAGCTGTCGCGATTATTACGGAAGAAGGCGGTCTAACAAGCCACGCTGCAGTCGTCGGTTTGAGCCTAGGCATTCCAGTCATTGTTGGAGTAAACAATGCTACATCCATTTTAAAAGATGGACAAGATATTACGGTAGATGCGAGCTTCGGTGCGATTTATCGCGGCCATGCAAGCGTGCTATAATAAAGAAGGGGACAACCCCTTCTTTTCTTGTTTTGGAGGGATTTCAATGCGCCATATCTTTTTTCTTCTTTTTATAAGATTGGGCGTAAAACCCCTACGCCTTTAGGCTAGGGGATGTAAGCCCTAACGACCTTGTTCTTGAATATATTTTTGATATGAATATGGTCTTTGTCTATTTCTTGCTCAATAATTTGCCAACCGTAATGATTAGCTATTGATTCGATTTCAGTTTTAATATCATCACCGACTTTTAATAATAGCTTTTTTCGATATTTGCAAACAAATATGAAGTGACATATAAGCAAGTGCTTACTATGATTTTCGGAAATATACTTCATTGCTTTTCTAGGCCTTTGCGAATCAGTTCGTAAACTGCACCTGCAAA
>NZ_DAITON010000146.1:0-5322 GCF_036834105.1 Anoxybacillus sp.
CTGTTTCTTTCGTGAGTTCGGTGTTTTCAAACTGTACGTCGATGATGCGATCATCCCCAGTCCGATGTAGCAAAGCATTTAAAAACGCCATGGTGATTGACTTTCTGCTTGGGTGGCCGAACAGTTGTTTAAACATAAAATCCATTTTTAAATCGAGGTATTGCATACAGATCATCCTTTCGTAGAATATAAGGGGCAATTTCATTACAATCGGGAAATACGGGAAATGCAAAAGTGGAAAATTGAATTTTGTGGGTGATTTTTATGACAAATGGGGTGAAAAAGCGGGAGGATGAACTGTTTTTTAGGTTGAAAAATTAATTTTTGAAGTTACAAAAAGTAGTTTGCGATCGGTGTGGATCGGCATTGTTATATTGGAGATATCGTTCATTTCAATGGGTGAAAAAAGTATTAGGGACGTTGTTCAAGCACGGCGCATAACATAGCGATTGATGATATTGAAAGAGGTGGGAATGTTGTATTATTACTATCCGAGCTATATGTATGTGCCGATGTATCCATATCCGATGATGGGGTATCCGCTTCCGCGCGCAACCGCGACAGATTACGGGCCGAATCCATTTGTTGTGCAAATAGAAGAAGCGACGAAACAAAACAATATGTTTCGTACGGCGCTATGGACAGGGCCGCATTTGCAAGTGACGTTAATGAGCCTTCAAGTTGGAGAAGATATCGGATTAGAAATTCATAATCATCTCGACCAATTTTTGCGTATCGAACAAGGGGAAGGCATTGTGCGGATGGGAAAAAGGAAAGATCAGCTCACGTTTGAAAGGAAGGTAGCGGACGGATCGGCTATTTTCGTGCCAGCGGGAACGTGGCATAACTTGATGAACACGGGAAACGTTCCACTTAAACTGTACTCGATTTATGCCCCGCCACAACATCCAGCTGGAACGGTGCATCCGACAAAAGCAGATGCCCTTGCGGCAGAACGATAAGAGACTTGGGGCGATGCCTCAAGTCTTTTTTGCTCCAACTTTTCCTTGGGCAACATACTTGATTATTAGGCGATAAAAAACAGTTGCAATGTTTTTGAAAATGATGTACATTAATTAAAAATCAGAAAATTCGATATTGTTTTGCGTTCTTATCGAGAGAAGCGGAGGGACTGGCCCGATGAAGCTTCAGCAACCAGCCGGAAACGGTCAGGTGCTAAATCCAGCGAATTGGCGTTCAATTCGGAAGATAAGAAGAAGCGATTGTCTATGGACAAAAAAGCCTTCTTCTTTGAAGGCTTTTATTTTTTTAGAAAGGAAGAGAGCGAATGAGTCATATCGAAACACGGTTAGCGCAAATTGGTAATCGAAGCGAGACAACGACGGGGACGGTCAATCCGCCAGTATATTTTTCAACGGCGTATCGTCATGAAGGAATCGGACAATCGACAGGGTACGATTACGTTCGAACCGGCAACCCGACAAGGCATATTGTCGAAGAGGCGATTGCACAGCTAGAAGAAGGGGATCAAGGTTTCGCATGTAGTTCAGGCATGGCGGCGATTCAAACGGTGTTTGCGCTATTTGAAAGCGGCGACCATTTTCTCGTTTCGGCCGACTTATATGGCGGGACGTATCGTTTGTTTGAAAAAGGCTGGCGCAAGTGCGGCATGACGTTTACATACGTCGATTTTCGCGATGTTGATGCGGTGAAGGGGCATGTGACGGACAAAACAAAGGCGATTTTTTTAGAAACGCCAACGAATCCTTTAATGCAAGAAGCGGACATCGAAGCGGTCGCGGCGTTTGCGAAACAACATGGGCTGCTTCTTATCGTTGATAATACGTTTTACACCCCTGTACTGCAAAAGCCGCTCACAAAAGGAGCCGATATCGTCGTTCATAGCGCGACAAAATATTTAGGCGGACATAACGATGTGCTAGCTGGGCTCATTGTCGCCAAAGGAAAACAATTGTGCGAACAGCTGGCGATGTATCATAACGCCATCGGTGCGGTGTTGTCTCCATTTGATTCATGGCTGTTAATTCGCGGCATGAAGACGCTTGCGCTTCGCATGCGCCAGCACGAACAAAACGCAAAGGCGATATATGAATTTTTAGCCGAACATGAAGATGTGACGGACGTATTGTATCCGGGAAGAGGAGGAATGTTGTCGTTTCGCGTGCGCGATGAAAAGTGGGTGAATGCCTTTTTACGAAGTTTACAGCTCATTACGTTTGCGGAAAGTTTAGGCGGTGTCGAAAGTTTTATTACGTATCCAGCGACGCAAACGCATATGGATATTCCAGAGGATGTTCGCATCGCAAACGGGGTGTGTAATCGCCTATTGCGTTTTTCTGTCGGCATTGAACATGCGGACGATTTAATTGCTGATTTAACTCAAGCGTTTCAACGCATGAAAGAGGTGTAGAGGATGGATTTGCAAACGCAACTCGTTCACAATAAATGGCAGATCGATGCGCAAACGGGGGCCGTTAGCGTCCCGATTCATCATGCGTCGACGTTTCATCAGTTTGACTTTGATACGTTCGGCAAATACGATTATAGCCGTTCGGGCAATCCGACGCGCGAGGCGTTGGAGGAGACGATTGCGGAATTAGAAGGTGGAGTGAGCGGTTTTGCGTTCGCTTCCGGCATGGCTGCCATTTCAACAGCGTTTTTATTGTTGTCAAAAGGGGATCACGTATTAATTACCGATGATGTGTATGGTGGAACGTATCGCATCCTCACCGATGTATTGAGCCGATTTGGCATCGAGCATACGTTTGTCGATATGACTGATTTAGATGCGGTAGCGCGCCACATTCGCCCAAACACGAAAGTCATTTATATGGAAACGCCATCGAATCCGCTATTGAAAATTACGGATATTCGTGGGGTTGTGAAGCTCGCCAAAGCGCACGGATGTTTAACGTTTTTAGATAATACGTTTGCGACGCCTGTGTTACAGCGTCCGCTTGATCTCGGCGTCGATGTCGTTTTGCATAGCGCGACGAAATTTTTAGCCGGCCATAGCGACGTTGTAGCTGGACTTGCGGTTGTCAAAGATGCGCGCTTGGCGAGGGAACTGCGCAAACTGCAATATTCGTTTGGTGCGGTGCTTGGCGTGCAAGATGCGTGGCTTGTGTTGCGCGGGTTAAAAACGCTTCACGTTCGGTTAGATTACGCTTCACGTTCGGCGTTGCAGCTGGCGCAGTTTCTCCATCGTCATCCGAAAGTGGCGCACGTATATTATCCGGGGCTTTCTTTTCATGAAGGTCATAACATTCATCGCGATCAAGCGCGCGGGTTTGGCGCGGTGCTGTCGTTTGAATTGGAAGACGAACAAGCGGTGCGGACGTTTGTGAAACATGCGCGCATCCCTGTGTTTGCGGTCAGTCTCGGGGCGGTCGAGTCGATTTTATCGTATCCGGCGAAAATGTCGCATGCCGCTATGCCGAAAGCGGAGCGCCATCGCCGCGGCATTACGGACGGCTTGTTGCGCCTAAGTGTTGGATTAGAGGCGACCGATGATTTGCTTGCTGATGTGGAACAGGCGTTATCATATGTATAGGCTAGGCACATCGCCTAGCCTTAGCTAATTTGGTCGAGCGCATCACGCTTCATTTGCTGTTCGACCATGCGATCAAGTTGTTGAATTTTTTTCAAGGCGAGTTCGTCATCGATTTGGCGATAATGATGTTTACCGCCCGGTTCTTCATCCGCTTCATCCGCAAGTTTGACGATCGTCTGGAGCGGCTTTCGTTTTAATTCTCCTTCTGGAAGGTACGAATCGGTGTGAAGCAAAATGGCGAGGGCAATTTCTTTCGCATGTTGAGGGTGTTCGCCGAGTCGAATAAGCAACTTATGCGCTCGCTCTGCCCCTTTAATCGCATGAATATCGTTTTGTTTATATGTTTCATAGTCCCACGTTCCGTTTGAGTACCATTCATAATGACCGATATCATGAAGCAAAGCAGCTTTTGTCGCTAAATCGACGTTCACTCCATAAAGCAAGGCGAGGCGATATGCGTGGTATGCGGTAGCGATGGCGTGCGCGACGCCTGAACGTTTCAAATATTTTTGAGTGATGGGGTGAAGGAAGATGTCAGTTAATGTGACACGTCTCATAGCTCACCATCCCTTTCGAATGTTTTTCTAATTATCATATCATGTCTTTTTTAGAAAAGGCAATACATATTTTTTCTGTTTTTTCTTCATACTAAGTGAAAAAAGGTTTGGAGGACGCGTATGTTTTTATCCTTATTGTTATCAGTTATGACGGTCGTGTCGGCTCAAGGGGACGTGTGTACGAAAAAATTGGATGAAGCGAACGTGCAGCTATGTGGCAAAGAAGATGGAGAGTGGCTCCGTCACTTCACGCTACATGTCGGAAAAGAAACGTATACGTTTCCAGAATGGGAGCATGTAAACGACCCGAAAGCACTTCCGCAATTGTATTCGATGGACGTGACGGAAGATGGAAAAGAAGATATTGTCGTTTTTCTCGTAAAAGCGCGCGGAAACGGAACGTATAAAAACGAGGTGCATGTGCTATCTCATCAACGAAACGGCATTGAGGAAGTCATCGTCGAAGATCCGCGTCCCATCATCTTAAAGAGCGTCAAAATGAAAGAGACGGACGAAGGGACAGAGCTGATCATCGATCATGTCCACGCGCTCATTCCGCACAATCGCGAAGGCGGGAAGGGGATAAAGACGACATTCAATCGCTTTTTAAAATACGCCGTCGATAAACAAAAATTGAAGGCCGTTTTATAAGATTGGGCGTAAAACCCCTATGCCTTTAGGCTAGGGGATGTAAGCCCTAACGACCTTGTTCTTGAATATATTTTTGAATAATCTCTTTGCTTACATTCCCAATACTACAAGAAAAATATCCATCACTCCAAAAGGTTCGTTCTTTCCAAAAATGTCGGCATAAGTACACTTCGTGCTTTTGCCACATTCGATAAGTTGTGAGTTGCTTTAATAATCTAACGATTTCAAGAATACTCCATTTTGGAGAATATCTGATTAAGATATGAATATGGTCTTTGTCTATTTCTTGCTCAATAATTTGCCAACCGTAATGATTAGCTATTGATTCGATTTCAGTTTTAATATCATCACCGACTTTTAATAATAGCTTTTTTCGATATTTGCAAACAAATATGAAGTGACATATAAGCAAGTGCTTACTATGATTTTCAGAAATATACTTCAACCCGTGGTGCTAGATAAAATCGAGTAAGCATAAAAATAGCCCTTGCCTGAGGATCTCCTGTAGAATGAAAGTGCGATCCAACATTCGAAAGGAGAATCCCCATGCAAGAGCACTTTCATTTTACAACAGACCAA
>NZ_DAITON010000147.1:0-5257 GCF_036834105.1 Anoxybacillus sp.
TTAGAAATAATGAAAAAAAGGAGGGGTTTGGATGGAACATTTTATTTTTCATAATCCAACAAAGTTAATTTTCGGAAGAGGGCAAGTTGAACAATTAAGGAAAGAGCTCGCTCCGTATGAGCGTATTTTAATCGTATACGGTGGAGGAAGCATTAAGAAGAATGGTGTGTACGATGATGTCGTATCTATTTTACGTTCATTGAATAAGTCGTGGACAGAGTTGACCGGGGTTGAGCCAAACCCACGCTTATCTACTGTACAAAAAGGGATTGACATATGTCGTGAAGAGAAGGTTGATTTTATTTTAGCTGTTGGCGGTGGAAGCGTCATTGATTGTGCGAAAGCGATTGCGGCAGGAGCATTGTATAATGGAAATGCATGGGATTTTATTTCGAGGAAGACAACGGTTCAACACGCCCTTCCGCTCGGTACGGTGTTGACGTTAGCGGCGACAGGATCAGAGATGAATGCCAATTCTGTCATTACGAATTGGGAAACGAAAGAAAAGTACGGTTGGAGCAGTCCAGCTGTCTTTCCGAAATTTTCAATTTTAGACCCTGTTTATACAACAACCGTCCCGAGAGATCATACAGTATATGGAATTGTTGATATTATGTCGCACGTATTAGAACAATATTTTCATCATGCCTCAAACACGCCGTTACAAGACCGGATGTGTGAAGCGGTTTTACGGACAGTCATTGAAACAGCACCAAAACTCATCGAAGATTTAAAAAACGTCGATCATCGCGAAACAATTTTATATTGCGGAACGATGGCTTTAAATGGAATTTTGCGTATGGGACTGCGTGGGGATTGGGCAACACATAATATTGAACATGCTGTATCGGCTGTGCACGATATTCCGCACGCAGGTGGATTAGCCATTTTATTTCCGAACTGGATGAAACATGTGCTTGATGAACGTGTTGAACGCTTTAAACAGCTAGCTGTTCGTGTATTTGACGTTTATCCAGAAGGGAAAGGAGATCGTGAAATTGCACTAGAAGGAATCGAAAAACTTCGCGCGTTTTGGAACAGTTTAGGTGCACCACGCAGATTGGATGATTATCACATTCATGAAGATTCATTGCCAATCATAGCGGAGAAAGCGATGTCATTTGGTCCATTTGGAAATTTTAAGAAACTACATCATCATGACGTCATGGCGATTTTACAAGCTTCTTTGTAACGTGCGAAAAATGTCAAAATGAATCCGTTTACATGGTTTTTGGCAACTTGATTCTCTTTGTTTGTTTCGCTAAAGTGAAAGAGGATACCATCTTTGAGGAGGAAACGTACATGACGCATATTCAGTTTGATTATTCGAAAGCGTTATCGTTTTTTGGTGAACATGAATTGACGTATTTGCGTGACGCAGTGAAAGTAGCGCACCATGCTCTTCATGAAAAAACAGGTCAAGGCAACGACTTTTTAGGGTGGATTGACCTTCCTGTCGCGTATGACAAGGAAGAGTTTGCCCGCATTCAACAAGCAGCAAAAAAAATTCAAGAAGACTCTGATGTGTTGTTAGTTATTGGAATTGGTGGCTCTTATTTAGGTGCTCGCGCGGCAATCGAAATGTTGCAACATTCATTTTATAATGCCCTTCCGGCAGAAAAGCGGAAAACGCCGCAAATTATTTTTGTCGGCAACAACATCAGTTCTACATATATGCGCGACGTGGTGGATTTACTTGAAGGAAAAGATTTTTCAATTAACGTCATTTCAAAATCAGGAACGACGACGGAGCCAGCGATTGCTTTCCGTATTTTCCGTAAGCTTCTTGAAGAGAAATATGGAAAAGAGGGGGTGCGCAAGCGCATTTATGCGACGACTGATCGCGCACGTGGGGCATTAAAGACGTTAGCGACGGAAGAAGGATATGAAACGTTCGTTATTCCAGATGATGTTGGAGGACGCTACTCTGTTTTAACAGCTGTCGGTTTATTGCCGATTGCAGTAAGCGGAGCGAATATTGAAGCGATGATGAAAGGTGCTGCACAAGCACGTGAAGATTTCAGTAAATCAGAGTTAGAAGAAAACATTGCTTACCAATACGCTGCGGTGCGAAATGTGCTGTATAGCAAAGGGAAAACAATTGAAATGCTCATTAACTATGAACCGGCATTGCAATATTTTGCAGAATGGTGGAAACAATTATTTGGTGAAAGTGAAGGAAAAGACCAAAAAGGGATTTTCCCAGCTTCAGCGAACTTTTCAACTGACCTTCATTCTTTAGGGCAATATGTGCAAGAAGGACGTCGCGATTTGTTTGAAACGGTGTTAAAAGTAGAAACGCCACGTCATGAGTTAACGATTGAAGCAGAAGACAATGATTTAGACGGCTTAAATTACTTAGCGGGAAAAACAGTTGACTTTGTTAACACAAAAGCGTTTGAAGGGACATTGTTGGCACATACAGATGGGGGCGTGCCGAATTTAGTTGTTACATTGCCGCGATTAGATGAGTATACATTTGGTTATCTCGTTTATTTCTTTGAAAAGGCGTGCGCGATGAGCGGTTATTTACTTGGTGTGAATCCGTTTGATCAACCGGGGGTAGAAGCATACAAAGTAAATATGTTTGCTTTGCTCGGTAAACCAGGATACGAAGAGAAAAAAGCAGAGCTTGAAAAGCGATTGAAATAATTAAATTTAAAAGAGCTTTCCCTGCGTGCAGGGAAAGCTCTTTTTTTGGGTATGATACAACTAAAGGAGGAGTGAGGCAAATGATTGAAATTCCGTCTAGACTAGAAGGGAAAACATTTTTGTTAAATGTGTTAGAACAACAATTAGAACCGCTTGGGTATGTTATTGGTGGAAATTGGGATTATGATCACGGTTCGTTCGACTATAAAATGGCGGACGATGTTGGTTATCAATTTTTACGCCTCCCATTTGTCGCTGTAGATGGACAGCTCGACTCATATGGGGCAACGGTTCAGTTTAAGCGCCCTTACGTTCTATGTCATAAATATCAACGTGGATTAGATGACAATGTGCATGTCGGAAATGTGAGCGCCTCGTTTAATCAGTTTTCGGAACCAGAAGACCCAGATGCAACTATACCAGACAAATATGTATCGATGGCAAAAATGCTTGTCAAAGATGTAGAAGAACGATTATTACATTAACACAATGAGCTCATCTGTTTTTTGAATGGCTGTATGGCCTTGTGGATTGATCGTCACTTGTTGCTCGTTTGCAATGCCGATGAGCAACAGTCCCTCCCTTTTTAGCTCAGTAAGTAATGTATGAAATGACATACCGACCCATTCATCGTGAACAGTTAAACGCTTAATTGGATGTTTCTTTAACTGTTCCATGTCGTTTAATATGTTTGTGTCTGAAAGACAATTGGTCATTAAAAAACTGATCCATTTATTCGTTTCAATAACTGCATCGGCTCCCGCTCGTTTCGCATTATCGACTTGCGGTGTTGTTAGTACTTCGACAACAGTATATACATTCGGGTGGAGTGCTTTAATTGTCAAAAGAGTGACGATAGATGCTAAGTCGGCTTCTGCTTCACTTTTATGTTGGTTAGCGGTAACGATGACGGTACGGGCTTCGAAAACGTTTGCTTTTTTCCACACATCATCGTGGGTCGGATTTCCTTTAATAAAATGGATATGCTTCGGCACATCCCAACGCTTTAATGTTTCATCGATAACAAGGCACGGCACATGGGGAGGTAGAAGCGTGAGCAGTTGGCGAATCCGTTCATTCCAACCAACTAAAATAATATGTTGACCTTTTGTATAAGGGAGCTCCCCAGCTGATAAAGCGTTTTCTTTTGAAATGGCCTTCGCAGATAGCGTGACAAAATAAGCTGAGACGAACGCGGTGCCGAGCAAAATGAGAGCGATGGCGACAACTTTACCAACGACAGTTTTCGGAACGAGATCCCCATAACCGATAGTTGTTGTTGTGATGAGCGCCCACCATATTCCGTCAAATGTTGTTGAAAATGTTTTTGGCTCCACGATATGAATGACAATCCCAAATAAACAAATAATCGTTGTAATTGTTAGTATGATGCGCGCAAGCGGAGAAAGCCGCCAATATGAAGCGAGAAATTCGTACCATCTCATGTATATTTTCCCTCCTGTTTTTATCATTGTAGACGAGAAAATCTCGTTTCTTACATATTTTTTCTACAAAAACAAACGATATAAACGAAAGGAGGGAATGAAATTGGATATAAATCGCGTCAAGCAAATCGTTTCTTCCCCAGATGATATTCGTGTATGTTATCACGGTCAATCTGTTTGGATTGATGGGTACGATGAAGCAAGCCGAACAGCCACCGTACATATGCGTGGGAGGGAACATGAACGCCATACCGTTCCAGTGGAGGAATTGACGGAAGAGTAAAAGAAAAAACCCTTGCGTGGCAAGGGTTTTTTCTATGGAGCATACCGGGCTCGAACCGGTGACCTTCGCGCTGCCAGCACGACGCTCTCCCAACTGAGCTAATGCCCCTTTTCGCTTTTATTGTAAAAGTATTTTGCTTTTTCGTCAATGGATGTTATGAGATGATTGAGATCGTTTGCATAATTGTTTCTGTATTTCGTTCAATAGGAATCACGTGATTTTCCATCCATAACAAAAAAGAAGTAGTTAATCGTGGGTCGAATTGTGTGCCTGCCCCTTTTTTTATCTCTTCATAAGCTTCTTCCCATGTGAGTGATGTGCGATACGGGCGAATGCCGGTCATCGCTTCGAGTGAATCGGCTAAAGACACGAGCCGAGCGAGAAAGGGAATATTTTCTCCGCTTTGTTTGTTTGGATACCCCTTCCCATCCCAGCGTTCGTGGTGATATAAGACGATGTGAGAAATTTCAGTTGAAACATGGTAATCTTGTAGTACCCGTATGCCGAACAAAGGATGTTTTTTCATTTCATCAAATTCTTCTTTCGATAGTTTCCCTTTTTTCGTTAAAATGTGAGCAGGAACATATAATTTGCCGATATCGTGAATAAGTGCTCCGAATTGAAGTTCACGTTTTTGTCGATCTGTCAATTTTAAAAATGACGCGAAAGATAAAGCGATTTTTGTAACGCGATATGAATGAAGAAAAGTGAACTCGTCTTTCGTTGAGAGTTGACGCATAAGAAAGCAAAGCTCCATGTTTTTGAAAATAAAGGACATGTAGTTCGCCACCTAATATATTTTAAGTGTAAGTATCATCATATATACTAATCTAAATGATAATCATTTTCAAGCTAAATATTCTCAACATCGACGCCC
>NZ_DAITON010000148.1:0-5222 GCF_036834105.1 Anoxybacillus sp.
CAATCGAATTTCCAATTTCGATGATTTTTCACCTTGACATATTACCGCAGGACTTGTTTTTTAAATAAACATACCCGCAATGGATGCGCTTAACAATGAAGCAAGCATACCAGCAAGGACAGCTTTTAAGCCCATGCGCGCAATGTCGCTACGACGATTTGGCGCTAAGCTTCCTAATCCACCAAGTAAAATACCCATCGAAGAAATATTAGCAAATCCACATAGCGCAAAGCTAACGATCGCTACCGTTTTTGCAGATAAATCTGGAATTTGTGGTGCGAATGATGAATACGCAACAAATTCGTTTAAAATTAATTTTTGTCCGATAAATCCACCAGCTGTCACCGCTTCAGACCACGGTACACCAATCGCAAATGCAATAGGCGCAAAGAGGAATCCTAAAATGTTCTGAAGCGTCAAACCTTCGTAATTAAACAAATTACCGATGCCGCTAAGCAACCCATTAATTAACGCAATAAGAGCGATAAACGCTAACAACATCGCACCGATATTTAACGCTAACTTCAAACCATCGCTTGCTCCGCGCGCAGCTGCGTCGATGACGTTTGTTGATTCTTCGTCTTTTTCCATCTCAAAATGCTCATCTTCTTTAATCGGCTCTGTTTCTGGCACAATCATTTTCGCCATAACTAATCCTGCTGGCGCTGCCATGAAACTTGCCGCAAGTAAATATTCAAGCGGAACACCTAAAAGCGAGTAACCAACGAGCACAGAACCAGCAACAGATGCCAATCCTCCTGTCATAACTGCAAACAATTCCGATTGTGTCATTTTAGATAAATACGGACGAATAACAAGAGGCGCTTCCGTTTGACCGACGAAAATGTTTGCCGCTGCTGACATAGACTCCGCTTTGCTCGTTCCGAGCAATTTCGCAAGCGGACCACCGATCATTTTGATAATCCATTGCATCACACCAATGTAGTAAAGAACAGAAATTAATGCGGAGAAGAAAATGACGACCGGCAACACTTGGAACGCAAACACAAATCCAATTCCTTTTGCCGCAAACACACCACCGAACAAAAAGTTAATTCCTTCGTTCGCATAGTTAATAATGTTTGTGACACCATTTGTTAACCACTGCAATGCTGCTTTCCCTGCTTCCCATTTTAAAACGATAAACGCAAAAGCGACTTGAATCGCGAGACCACCTAAAATCGTTCGCGGATTAATCGCTTTGCGGTTGTTTGAAGAAAGAAAAGCGATCCCAAGGACAACGACAATACCAACAAGTCCCCAAACGATATTCATGTTGAACACTCCTATAAGCTGAATTTTGATTACGTAATCAATATAACAGGAAAAAGAACATATGTAAACGTTAACATGAACAAATGTCAAAGAAAATTCATGGTTTCGCTAAATGTTTCTTCCTTTTTGCATAAATACATAAATAAAAGGGGGCTTTTTTCTTTTCCCCCGTTTGTCGTTTTTTTATTCTTTTTCTAACAAACATTCCGCAGTAAATTGATCTGTCACTAACACGTTGGCATACTTGCCTTTTAACGCGCCATATATGCCTGCTACTTTATGAATCCCACCAGCGATGACAATCGAATATTCTTTTTTTCTTAACTCTTCTAATTCGATGCCAAGCGTACGCTCATTTAGCTCTTCGCTACATAACTCTCCATTTTGGTCAAAAAAGCGTGAACAAATGTCGCCAGCCGCTTTTGAATAAATCATTTGCAAGTCGGCATCTGTAAAATAGCCGAGCTGGAAAAGTAGCGACTCCGATTTAATGGACCCAATCGTAAATACTGCAATGTTTGCCTGGCGACCGAGATCGAGAATTTTACGAATGTGGCGGTCGGCTTCCATCGCTTGCTTAACAACGACATGATCGACGATGGCCGGGAGAGGCAAGTGATGTACCGTTGCATTGAATGCGCTTCCAAACAAATGTAAAATATCAGAAGCGAACGTATTCGTTTCCGACAAACTGACGCCACCTTTTAATTGAACGACTTTGACATCCTTCACATGCTTATGTTTAAGCTGTAACGCAACATGATACAGCGTCGTCCCCCATGTCACGCCAATGACATCACCGTCTTTTACGATTGAACGTAAATATTCAGCTGCCTCTTTTCCAACATATTTTTTAATAATGCCATCTTGATGTTCAGGAACGGACACAACAATTGCTTTCTTGAGATTGAACTTTTGTTCAAGCTGTTTTGCTAACTGTTGAATATCTTCAGCCGGATCGTTAATTTTAATTTCTACAATTCCTTCTTCTTTTGCTTGCTGCAATAAACGGGACACGGTCGGTCGCGACACGCCGAGCTTTTTGGCAATATCATTTTGGTTGTAATCTAGCAAATAATACAACTTCGCAGCTTCCACTACTTTTTTTAACTTATCTTGCTCCATCGCTTCATCACCTTTTGTCATTGAATGAAAAAGGAGCAACCTTCCATAATTTGAAGGAATACTCCCTTTTCTTTTATCATACGAAAGCAGTTGAACATTTGACAAGCAAAAGTTTTAACATAATTTCCATTTGTATAAGCGAAACGCGGCTCGTCCATTTGTTTTAAATACAATATGTTCGTTTTTCTCATGTGGGAAAAACCGTGCTGTAAACACTTCTTCACCTTCATTTAAGAAAATTTCGATGGACGATGTATCGATGAATATATGGAGTGTTCGCAAATTCGATAAAACGCACTGTCTTTTTTCTTTTTCACCTCGCCGTGCAAAGCTTTCACGTTGTAGCGTGGCCACCCTTTTCTCAAAATCATATGAAAACGAAACATCGTTTTGTATGTCAATGGATAAAACACCTTGACCTTCAATATGCTTAAGTAACAGCTCAACCGTTTTTCCTTCCACTCCATCAAATTGCATCGTTTCTTTATGCAACGATACATTTGGATAGTGAACTTCGTCGCTTCGGAGCAACTGCAACTGCTCAATCGGTCGTTGATATAATTTATCGCCAACTAAAACGAGTTCGCGAGGCAACGTTAATGCATGTACCCATCGGTAAGCAATCGTTGGATGTTTATCTTCATCTTGGTCGGGAACGCCCATCCAGGCGATCATAATACGGCGACCGTATTCATCAACCATCGTTTGCGGAGCATAAAATTCAAATCCTCGATCTAATTCAGTGAATGTGCCATGTGCATATTGCCCCGTCTCATAGTTCATCTGTCCGACGAAATATCCTGCTTGATATACGTTTTGGTAATGCATACCTTCTGGTTGTAATCCTTGTGGACAGACGATGAGAACATCTTTTCCACCCAAACGGAATACATCTGGACACTCCCACATGTAACCGAAATTTCCGTTCTCACCGCCTGCAATAGCCCCTACATGTTCCCAATGCACAAGATCGCGGGAACGGAATAATACTGCCTTTCCGTCTAGTTGAGCGCTTTGAGCACCGATAACCATGTACCATGTATTTTCATGCTTCCAAACTTTTGGATCTCGAAAATGAGCAGTATAACCGTCCGGGAGGTGAATAACAACCCCCTTTTTTTCAAAGTGAAGGCCGTCATTTGATATCGCCATGCATTGATACGTATGTCGCATTCCTTGATCATCTTTTACATTTCCTGTATAAAAAAGCGTCAATACACCGTCATTGTCTACAGCACTCCCTGAATAGCAACCGTTTCGGTCAAACCATTCGTCCGGAGCTAGCGCTGGCACTTGTGTTTGCCAATGAATAAGGTCGCGCGACGTATAATGCCCCCAAAATTTCGCCCCATGTGTCGTTTGAAACGGCATCCATTGATAAAATACATGGTATTCGCCGCGCCAGTAAATGAGTCCATTTGGATCGTTCATTAGTCCGACAGGAGGCATTAAATGATAGCGCAAGCGATTCGGATCACTTTCAACAATCGAGGCATACTTTTTTATTTCTTCCTCAGCTAATTGTATGAGCGATTTCATCTCGACCAACCTTCTCGTAAAATTCGTTCGACTTCATCACGCGTCGGTAAAGCTGTCATCGCCCCTTTTGTTGATGCAGCTAGCGCCCCTGAAACACTCGCAAAACGCGCCATTTGTTCAACTTCCGCAAGCGACAAGTCGTCGATCGCCCCTTCTTGCTCATGTAAGCAATAAAGCATACCGGAAACAAACGCATCTCCTGCCCCTGTCGTATCCACCGCCTCTACTTTAAGCGCTGGGGTAAATACCGATCCTTCCCTCGTGAACGCATAACTTCCGTTTTCTCCTAGCGTGACGACAATAAGTGGAATGTTGTAAGAAGCAAGGGCATCTACACCTTTTTGAATATCTTCTTCCCCTGTAATAAATGTCAATTCCTCTTCGGAAATTTTCAATACGTCCGCTTCAGTTAACATAGATATAATCATTTCGCGAGCTTGTTGTTCGTTTTCCCACAGACCGAGACGTAAATTCGGGTCATACGAGACGATCATTCCATTTTCTTTAGCTAACATAACAGCCCGCTTTGTCGCGCTTCGTGCTGGTTCGCTAATAAGTGAAATAGAACCAAAATGGAAAATGCGATGCGTCAAAAATAACGACTCATCCACTTCCTTTTCGCTTAAAAAGCGATCGGCACTCGGATTAATGTAAAAATCAAAGCTTCGTTCTCCGTTTTCAGCTAACGTTACAAAAACGACACCTGTGCGAACATCGTCACTAAATTGAAGCGAAGTTGTGTTGACACCGTATTCATCGAGCGTTTCTTTCAAAAAGACACCGAGTACGTCACGTCCGACTTTTCCAACAAATGTCGATGGTATGCCAAGCCGTGCGACACCGACCGCGACATTCGCTGGCGCCCCACCAGGACTTTTTTGGTAAACCCGATTTGTTGCATCGAGCGGAATAAAATCAATTAACGCTTCACCAAGACTAATAATTCCTTTCTTCATCATCTTTGGCGAGGAGACCCCGACTTCTAAGCGAGAGCGAAAGTCGGGGAGGAATCGCCCTTCCTCCTTTCTTTTGTATATGATAGAATAAGAATATGGAGAAAACCGTTGAATCAAGGCACTCCAATTCCCGTTACTCGATGTAAGGAGTTGGTTGCAGGAAACGTTGCAACCGTAAAACATCGAACGTACATCCGTCTGTTGTGCGTGGAAGTCAAGTACTGCCTACAGACATGCCGAGCCACTCGGTAGCGATATAGGCATGACCTATGTCGTTGGGTAGTCGTCAACCTGCCCCTGATGCAACCCCAAGTCAAGGAAGGAGGA
>NZ_DAITON010000149.1:0-5058 GCF_036834105.1 Anoxybacillus sp.
GACGTATTTGCCATTCGGCAAGCGGTCCAAATAACGGAACAAGTCGATGTGATTTTAATCAATGGAGGAACGGGATTTACAAAGCGCGATGTGACAATTGAAGCGATTCAACCGTTGCTTGAGAAAGAAATGGTTGGATTCGGTGAACTGTTTCGTTTTTTAAGTTACGAACAAATTGGTAGTGCAGCGATGTTAAGTCGGGCGCTTGCTGGCTCGATGAACAACATGATGGTTTTTTGTATGCCCGGATCGACAAATGCGGTGCGCTTGGCGATGGAAAAGTTAATTTTACCAGAAATTCGTCATCTTGTTTGGGAGCTTTGTCGCCAATGAAAACGATCGGGATCGTTTTGGCAGGGGGACAGTCGAAACGGTTTGGAGAACCAAAGGCGCTCGCATTGCGTCGTGGGAAACCTTTCCTTTTTTATAGCGTGGAGGCGTTACGTCCGATAGTTGATCAAGTTGTTGTTGTTGCTCAGCCGCATATTCAAAAACAGATTCAACTGAAAGATGTGCAATGGATAGAGGACGTTTCGCAACATAAAGGAAAAGGGCCGTTAGCCGGGATTTATTCAGCGATGAAGCATTACGGGGCGACGTGGTATATCGTATTGCCGTGTGATATCCCATTTATTCATGAAACGATTGTAACTGTGTTAAAGCAGCAAGCAGACGATGCATTTGATGCTATTGTCCCATATGTAAACAGGCGACCTCAACCGCTTGTTGCGATATATCACCATCGTGTGAAATCGCTCATTTACGATTGCCTTCAGCAAGGGGAGTATCGCATGTACACGTTTCTTTCTTCTTGCCGAGTGAAGCATATAGAAATGAAAGAAGAGCAGCCGTTTATGAATATTAATACAAAAGAACAATATTACAAATGGATTGGCTAGAGGCAATACGCCTCTTTTTTTATCAACATTTATGAAAAAAATGTGAATTTCGTCACAGCACTTTTATTTTTGTGACGTACATCACACGATTTTGTAAGCAAAAGCGATATAGTAAAGATAGAATATTACGGCTTAAGAAGGGATGGACGAATATGCGTAAGCCAATTTCGGTTGCCGAAGCAATTGAACGAATAATGACATGGTGTCAACAAGTGGGAGAAGAGTACGTTTCGCTAGAACAATGTGATGGGCGTATTTTAGCTCAGCATATTGAAGCGACAATGCCGATTCCTTGGTTTGATCGCTCACCATACGATGGTTATGCTCTCTCAGCTGAGGCGACAGCGGAAGCATCATCTAGCCACCCTGTATTATTAGAAGTCGTTGGTACAGTTGGTGCCGGAACGGTTTGGGACGGCCCACTGACGCCAAAGCAAGCAGTAAAAATTATGACGGGCGCAGCCATTCCGAATGGGGCGAACGCTGTGATCATGGTTGAATTGACGAAAGAAATTGACAAAGAGGGGAAACGTTTTGTAGAGATAAAAAGGAAAGTGAGTGAAGGTGAAAATATTGTACGTATTGGGGAGGATATGAAGCAAGGGGAAGTTGTTGTTGAAAAAGGGACGGTAATTCACCCGGGTATTGTAGCGGTTTTAGCCACGTTCGGATACGATCGGGTACCTGTAATGAAGAAACCGAGAGTCGCCATTATTTCAACAGGAAGCGAGCTTCTTCAAGTTTATGAACCGCTTGAAAAAGGGAAAATTCGAAACAGCAATGCCTACATGTTGCAAGCGCAAGTTCGGCGCATAGGTGGAGAACCCATTTTATTTGGCAAAGTGCCCGACACGTTTGAATATACGTTACAAGTTGTGCAAAAAGCGTTGCGGGAAGCAGATGTTGTTATTACAACAGGAGGCGTATCTGTTGGGGATTTTGACTATATTCCGCAAGTGTATGAACATCTTGGTGCTAAGCTGTTGTTCAATAAAGTAGCGATGCGTCCAGGGAGCGTCACATCTGCAGCGGTATTTGAAAACAAAATGTTGTTTGGTCTATCTGGAAACCCATCTGCGTGCTATGTCGGGTTTGAGCTGTTCGCCCGTCCATTTATAAAAGCGATGTTAGGACAGTCCAAGCGATATTTAAAAAGAGAGCAAGCGGTGTTGCAAAAAGACTTTTTAAAACCAAACCCGTTCACCCGTTTTGTCCGGGCGAGAGCATCGCATCACGATGGATTGCTATACGTCGAACCCGTAGGAAAAGATAAATCAAATATTGTTTCGTCGCTTGTCCAGGCGAACGCCCTGCTCGTCTTGCCAGGAGGGACGCGCGGGTTTCAAGCAGGGGATCGCGTCGATGTGCTTTTATTCGAGGATGAGGGGGATGATATTTGGCGATGATTATTTTACAAGTTGTTGGTTATCAAAATAGCGGAAAAACGACGCTTATTGAAAAGGTGATTCAACGGTTATGTGAAATCGGATATCGTGTCGGAACATTAAAACACCACGGTCACGAAGGAAAAGTGACGTTGCCGAAAGAAAAAGACACAACACGTCATGCACAGGCTGGTGCGGCTGTATGTGCAGTTGAAGGAGACGGTACATTTTTTCTTCACGCAAAAGGAAATTGGACGCTCAATGAGTTAATTTCTCTCTATAAAACATTTCCGCTCGATGTATTGCTTATTGAAGGATTTAAACATGCATCCTATCCGAAAATCGTTTGTTTGCGTAGTCGAGAAGATGAACCTTTGCTGCATTTAGAAAACGTGCTCATGTCAATAAGCTGGCAACGGATGGATGGTTCTTTTTTCATTGAAGATGAGCAAGTATATATAGATCATATCATTTCTTATGTTAAGGAGGAACAGCATGTTCGCGATCGTTCGTGATCCTATTCATGTAGCAAGCGTAATTGAATCAGTCATGGACCGCAATGCAGGTGCGATTGTAACGTTTCTTGGAACAGTAAGAGAATTAACAAATGGAAAAAAGACAGTATATTTACAATACGAAGCGTATGAATCGATGGCGCAAAAACAGCTGCGACAAATTGGAGAAGAGATTGTTGCCCGTTTCCCGCAAGCCAAAGTAGCTATTGTACATCGTATTGGACGGCTTGATGTTACCGATATCGCAGTAGCGATTGCTGTTTCCACTCCTCATCGCGCAGATGCATATGAAGCGAATCGCTATGCCATTGAACGGGTCAAAGAGATAGTCCCCATTTGGAAAAAAGAACATTGGGAAGACGGAGAAATGTGGATTGGAAATCAAAAAGAAACCGTTCGCTATGATCAAGGGGCACCAGAGGGGGAAGAAGAATGATTCGCGTATTATTATTTGCGCATATAAAAGAAATGGTTGGTAAAGAGGAAATTGTGTTAAGCGAGCAACAAATGAGTGTTCGACAGCTTCGTGAGCGACTTCAGCACGAATACCATTTGCCAATAGTTTCATCGCTTCTCATTGCAGTTAACGAACAATTTGCAACAGATGATAATATGATCTATGCCGGTGATGTTGTTGCATTAATTCCACCGGTTAGTGGAGGATGATAACATGGGAACGTTTACGCATTTTAACGAACAAGGTCGGGCAAAAATGGTTGACATTTCTGAGAAGGAGGAAACGATGCGAACGGCTCGAGCGGTATCTCGTGTCATCGTTTCGAAAGAAGTGTATGAAAAAATTGCACGTTCAGAAGTCAAAAAAGGGGACGTACTCGCCGTTGCCCAAGTGGCAGGCATTATGGCGGCAAAACGCACGGCTGACTTGATTCCGATGTGTCATCCTCTCTCTTTAACAGGGGTCGACATTTCGTTTACTTGGCAAATGAAAGAAGCAAACTATGAGTTGCAAATTGAAGCATTTGTTAAAACAAAGGGAAGTACGGGAGTAGAAATGGAGGCATTAACAGCTGCTTCCGTTTGTGCGCTAACAATTTATGACATGTGTAAAGCTATTGATAAAGGAATTGTCATTGGTCCAACGTACGTAGTGGAAAAAACGGGTGGAAAGAGCGGAACTTTTAAAAGATAAGAGGGATTGTAATGGAGCGATATTCGCGACAAATATTATTTTCGCCAATTGGTGAAGAAGGACAACAAACGATTCGACATAAACATGTTCTCGTTGTTGGGGCAGGAGCGCTCGGTTCGGCGAATGCAGATATGTTAGTGCGTGCAGGCGTCGGGCGACTGACAATCGTTGATCGCGATTATGTCGATTGGACGAATTTACAGCGGCAAACGTTATATAGTGAAGAAGATGCTGAAAAAGGGTGGCCAAAGGCGATTGCTGCTAAACGTCGTCTTTCTTCTGTAAATCGTGACGTCCATGTGGAAGCGCTCGTTATGGACGTACAAGATGAATCATTTGCTTCTCTGTTTGAGCAACAGATTGACATCATAATTGATGGAACAGATAATTTCGAAACGCGCTTTTTATTAAATGATTTATCACAAAAATATCGCATTCCATGGATATACGGTGCTTGTGTCGGGAGCTACGGCCTTTCGTTTACAATCATACCAGAGCAAACGGCGTGTTTTCGTTGTTTCATCAATCATTTGCCTTCTTATCACTTCACTTGTGATAATATTGGTATTGTCTCTCCTGCTGTACAAATGGTCGCCTCTTATCAAACAGCGGAAGCGTTAAAAATATTAGTTGGGGATGTTGCAGCGGTCCGACGTTCGCTCGTTATGTTTGACGTTTGGCGAAACGAACATCGATTTTTACGAGTGGATCAATTAAAAACCGAACATTGTCCGTCTTGTGGGAGCAATCGCACATATCCAGCTTTGCAAAGCGAAAAGGCGAAAATGTCCGTCTTATGTGGACGAGATACAGTACAGATTCGCCATGTGCACCCATTTCATATAACTAAAATGATGGAGCAAATGAGAGCGAGCGGTCAACACGTACAAGGAAACGAATATTTGTTGATAACGCAATTAGAGGGACATCGTGTTGTTTTATTTGCTGATGGTCGCATGCTTATACACGGAACGAAAGATGTGACATTCGCCCGTTCGTTATATCAAAAATATTTCTCCTAAAAGGGAGGGAGACGTATGTCTCAGTTTATTAGTAACTGTAGATGAGCAATTTTTATAACAATAATTACCATAAAAAAGAGACAAACA
>NZ_DAITON010000150.1:0-4972 GCF_036834105.1 Anoxybacillus sp.
TTTTTTTGCTTGCTTCATCTTTCTTCCTCCCCTATTTTATTATGATTCTATTAAATTATAACAAAACGATATGTATGTTTTGCTATGAAAATGTAAAAAAATTATTTTTTTGTTTAAATTGTATGTCATTCCAAGATCGTCACGATTTTTGTCTATTCACGTCGTTTTTTGCACGATACAATGAAAATAGGAGGAGGGATGTTGTGAAAAAGTGGTTTTGGTTATGTATCGTTTATTTTTTATTTTCCGCCCCTGTACAAGCGAGTGAGAAAGAGGAATGGATTATTCAAGTTCGCAACGAGTCGGACATGAAATATGTAAATGTCGACGTGCTAGATGTGATGGGAACGTTTGCGAAGGTGATGATGACAGAAGAAGAGCGTGAACACGTCTCGCACTTGCCGTTTGTTGTTCGAATAGAAAAAAATGACCGCAAGCGTGCCGCGACAAATGATCCGTTGTTTGTTGAACAATGGTCGCTTCCTGCCATTCGTTGGACATTCCCTTCGCTCACTTCGACAAATCACTTCATCGGTAAGCTGATGAATGTTGATGGACGGATGGAGACGTATCGCGGCGAAGCAGTGAATGGTGAACATATCGTGTTTACAATGGGGGAGGAGCGTGTGACGCGAATATCTGTGACGCTCGATCATGTGGAAGGGCCGTGGCGGTTAGAAGTGAAAGATAGTAACGGAGAGATATTAGGTGAAAACGAAGGGGAACTTCAACGGCTCGATGTGCTTATCCCTCGCTTCTCGCCGACGATTCATTTGTATGTGATCGCATCCGATTGGCAGCAGGTGCCGCGCATCATACAAATGAAGGCGGTCAATCACGTCGTCGTTGCCGTCATTGATTCAGGCGTTGTGCTTCATGAAGATGTTGGCGATCACATCCTATATAGTTTAAGCGTCGATTATGCAGAAAAAAAACGTTATGCGGAAGATACGTTCGGTCACGGAACGCATGTAACGGGCATTTTAGCTGCGGTAGGGAACAATGGGAAAGGAATCACTGGGCTTCTTGGAGATGCTCCGATTGATATTTTGCCAATTAAAGTGTTAGATCGCTATGGCGTAGGCGGTGATTTTGACATTGCAAAAGGGGTAAAATATGCGCTCGATCACGGTGCTTCTGTCATCAATTTAAGTTTGGCTGGACAAGGTGAGACGGAAGTGCTTCGCTCGGTCATTGCAGAAGCGGTGAAAAAAGGTGTGCATGTCGTTGCGGCAGCTGGCAATAGCCATATGGCAACAACAAACGTTTACCCTGCTAGCTATCTAGGGGTGATTACTGTAGCAGCGACTAATCGGCAACAAGCTCCTCTTTCTATTTCAAACTACGGTTGGGAAGCAGATATTAGCGCTCCGGGAGATTTTTTATGGAGCACTTATATATCTGGCTATCGTACGATGCGCGGCACGTCGATGGCAGCGCCGCACGTGTCGGCTCTGTTGGCTGTACTGCGTGCGACATACCCAGAAGAAGATGCGCTTCAACTTCGCAAACGTTTATGGAAAACAGCAAAAGATGTACATTGGCGAGGATATGATATATATACAGGATATGGCATGATTCAATGGCAACAGGCAATCGCTTCATCCACCCCATCGGGTATCGACTGGCTCAATGTGCAGCCGGGGCAGCCGTTAAAAAGGAATGAGACGTATGTACTTGGTGTGTCTCCTCAGTTTATTGGTATGAATGGCCATATGTTTGTGAACGGAAAGCTCGTGCATTCGTTTCTTGTCGATCAGGACATGATGTCGTTTCGCTTGTTTGATATAGCGCAACAACAAGGGGATATCGCCGTCGTGATCACAGACGATCAAAAGCAGGTTGTCGTCTCTGACGTTCGCCTCGTCCCGATTCATGCGACATCGTTTTCCGATGTGAACAAAACGCATTGGGCATATGATGCGATTATACAAGCACAGCAACGAGGAATGATACGCGGATATGCGGACGGTACGTTTCGTCCACACGTCTCTCTCACTCGTCGACAAAGTATCGTTATGCTGTATCGCTTATTTGGCTGGGAGTCGCCGTCTATATTACATTCTCCTTTTGTTGACGTGCCGCTCACATCAACAGATGCGCTAGCGGTCGTGACAGCGGCAGAAAAAGGAGTAGTAAAAGGAAGTGGGGGACGCGCACGTTTAGATGAACCGTTGACGCGTGGACAGCTTGCCCTATTGCTTACGCGTGCATTGCAACTCGATAATGAGCCGATTCGTTCTGTTTATCCATTCCAAGATGTGACGCAACGAGATGTGTGGCTTGCCGTGCAATTGTTAGCGGAACGAGGATTCATTGCAAAACATGCTTTTTTCCGGCCGAACGATCCGATCACGAGGGCAGAAATGTGTGCCATACTTATCCGCACTGCTGAATTTATTCGACAAAAATCGACAAAATCAGCATAAAAAAAGCCCCGCCACTTCCAATTGGCGGGGAGGCTGACTTAGCAACCAAAACCTTATCGCATAAGTAAGTATAGCCTTTTTTCTTTAAAAAAATCAACACAAAAATAATAACTTTGCTGTATAATTTTGTCGCTTCATGTCGATATTTGTCGAAAAAAGATCGACGCGTTTGTCGAAAAGAAAATATGCTTAATCGGGTATGGAAAAGGTTAGGATTGTTTGTTATGCTTAATGATAGAAAATTGTCGAAAGGGAGAAGAACATGCTGGGGAAACGTCACGTATATTGTCTTTTCATCGTTTTTCTTGCTTTTTTTTCTGTCGTGCCATATAGTTGGGCAAATACGGAAACGAAGCAAGGGGGACGATTTGTCGATGTCGAAGAGAGCCACTGGGCAACAAATGAAATTGATTTTTTAGTGAATGAGCGGATTATTGACGGTTATCAAGTTGGACAAACGTTCGAGTTTCGACCGGCACAAGCGGTCACACGGGCAGAAGCCGCAAAAATGATCGTGAGCGCTCTTGGTCAAACGGAGTGGAAAGAAGGAACGCTATCGTTTCAAGATATTCCTCCGAATCATTGGGCACGCGGCTGGATTGCACGCGCAGTGCAAATGGGCATTATGAGTGGAGACGGGACGGGGAATTTTCGTCCGAACGACGGATTGTCCCGTGCAGAAATGAGCATCGTGTTAGTCAACGCTTTTTCTTTGCCGAGTAAAGGGGCTGCCGTTGAATCTGCTGCGGTGTTTAAGGATACAGCAGGACATTGGGCGTTAGCGCATATTAATCGTTTATATTACCACGGCATTGCGAACGGAAGGGACGGTCAGTTTTTCCCGAAAGATGCCATTTCGCGCGCAGAATTTGCTACGTTGTTAGCGCGGACAATGAACGATCAATTCCGCTTGCCGCTACCGGATTTAATCGAGCAAGGAAAAACGAATATTCAAGGTATAGTGACGACTGCAACCCTCAACGTCCGACAAACGCCGTCTGCGACAGGAACGCTTGTCGGAACATTAAGAAAAGGACAAGTTGTCGATGTGTACGATATAAATGGCTATTGGGCAAAAATCGTTTATAATGGTCAATTTGCTTACGTGCATAAAACGTATGTAAAATTGCGAAATGTAGCAGGCTCTCCAGTGAAAGGGCGGATTATCGTTGTTGATGCAGGACATGGTGGAAAAGATCCCGGTGCAATGAGCGGGGGAGCGAACGAAAAAACAATCGTGCTTGAAGTGGCGAAATTGTTAAAAGAAAAGCTTGAAAAAGCGGGAGCAACGGTCGTTATGACGCGTGAAACAGACGTGTATCCGACGTTGCAAGATCGCGTTGATATTGCGAAAAACAACTATGCCGAAATGTTTGTTAGCATTCATACAAATTCAGCGACGAACACGAGCGCCAAAGGAGCGGAAGTATATTATGATTCATCGACAAATCCGAACGGTGAAGAAAGTAAAAAGCTAGCACAATATATTCAAGAAGAAATTGTGCGCATGGCAAATATGGTGGACCGCGGAGTGAAAAATAGCGGATTATACGTTTTACGCAACAACACGGTGACGAGTGTGCTCGTGGAGCTAGGATTTATTTCAAATGCTGAAGATCGTGCCAAATTGACATCAGCTGAATATCAAAACATATACGCGGAAGCGATTTATCAAGGAATTGTGAAATACTATACGTCTCAATAATGGGGGTGATGTTTTGAAAAGATGGATTGTTTTCATTAGTTTGCTTTTCCTTGCGGCATGCGAGCAAGAGCATGCTGGAGCAAGCGAAGAGCAGGAAATTGCGACGGCGCCATGGACGGAGCAGCAGTTAGCAGATACAAATAGCCGTATGAATCAAATCGATGACAAAATGAAACAATTGGAGCAGGAGTTAGCTAAAATAAAAGTAGCTGCCGATTCTCCGCAAGTGTTTAAAGACGTACCGATCGGCCATTGGGCGTATGTTCCTGTTGTTCGTTTATATCATCAAAATATTGTTGGCGGTGTCGGAAACGGCTTATTTGCTCCAAATCAAGTGATTACGCGCGCGCAAGCTGCCGCGATGCTCGTTCGCGCGTTTCAACTGCCATTATCAACAAAACCGTCTATTTTTACGGATGTGCCAAACTCTCATCCGTTTGCGCGCGAAATTATGACCGCATACGAAGCGGGCTTCGTCGGCGGATATCCAAACAATCGATTTGCCCCGCAAGAATCGATGAAGCGGCAACATATGGCGATGATTATTCAACGAGCCTTTCGATTGCAAGCAACATCCGCGCCGTATGCAGGATATAAAGATGTGAACGAAAGAACGCAAGGGGTGTTAGAAATTCGCATCATTTCCCAACAAGGTATCGCACAAGGGAGCAACGGATACTTTTTCCCAGAACAACCAACGACCCGTGCCCATTTTGCGACATTTATGGATCGGGCGCTGCAAATCAAATAGGCTGTGCATATGCACAGCCTATTTGATTTTTTTCACTTCAATACCTTTATAATAATATTTCAAAATTTGATCGTATGTGAACCCTTT
>NZ_DAITON010000151.1:0-4896 GCF_036834105.1 Anoxybacillus sp.
TTATTTATGAAAAATAACAAAAAACATTATATCGGACATAATCCGCTCGCTCAATTAAGCTATTGGATTTTCATTGGATTAGGCTCAATTATTATGATGCTTACAGGATATTATTTATTATTCGAGCCGCAACCTGAGTCCATTTACGGAAAAATGTTTATGTGGGTTGCCCATTTATTTGGCGGCGATAGCTATTCTGTTCGTTCGTGGCATCATCTCGTTGCATGGGGATTTATCATTTTTACTGTTGTACACGTGTACATGGCGTTTCGTGAAGACTATTTGCAACGAAACGGAACGATGTCATCCATTTTTACTGGCTATAAAATAGAGAGAAAAAAAGAAGCATTGGGTGAACACGATGAAAAATAAAAAAATAACCGTCCTTGGAATTGGGAATTTATTGTATTCTGATGAAGGTGTCGGTATTCATATTTTGCCGTTACTAGAGGAAAAATTGTCTTCATACGAAGATGTTGAAGTGATTGAAGGTTCAACCGATGGAATGAGGCTACTTGGAACAATCGAAGAGACGGAGTATTTAGCGATTGTAGATGCTGTCAATGCAGGAGAAGAAGCGGGAACGATTATTACATTATTCGATGATGAAATTCCAGCTTATTTCGGAATAAAAATGTCCATTCATCAACTTGGTTTTCAAGAAGTGTTATTAGCTGCAAAACTACGCCAAACCATTCCAAAACAAATGGTGTTGTTTGGGGTTCAACCTGCTTCTTTAGCTCTTGGCTTAGATTTATCTCCTGTTGTGCAAGCACAACTTCCATATGTTGTCGGGCGAGTCGTGCGTCAAATAGAAGAGTGGTGTCACACTCCATGAACCGTCTCCAATTTTTAAAGATGATGCGCAATAGTTTAATGGAAACGGTGAAAGAAGCTTCTGCCCCGATATTAGAAGATGAGGTGGAAAAAGTGAAAACATTGTTTTTTAGTCATCGCACGTGGCATTCCATTGGCTCGTGCGATGATGTACATGGCGTTGAAATGAAAACCGTTGCCCGCATTCCGATTGTCGTTTATAAACATGACGGAACATTACATGCAAGAAAAGCGATTTGTTCGCACTGTCATGTGGTGCCACATTATATCGAGCAAGATCATCGTTTCATTTGCTTGTACTGTGATCGTGAATGGTACGTATTGTCACAAGAAGGAACGTTGCATATGCCAATTCTCCAAACAAAACAAGAAGGAGATGAATGGTATGTGCAAATAGAAGGGGATTCGTATGCATGAGATGGCGTTGATGGGAGAAATCGTTCATTTGATTGAGCAAGATGCCCGAAGCAAAGAGATGAAACAAGTAAAAAAAGTAGAATTGTTAGTTGGTACGTTAAGTAATGTGCTCCCAGATGCATTACAGTTTGCATTTGATGTGTATAAAGTGCAGGCGGATAATTGCTTAACGTCAGATGCTGAATTGATTATCCATACGGAAAGAGCGAGAGCAATTTGTGCAATTTGCGGAAAAGAATATGAACCAGCTACAAAAATTACGCAATGTCCAACATGCTTGCTTCCGAGTGGAAACATTGTAGCAGGGGAAACATTTCGCATTCTAGTATATGAAGGGAGTTTAACAACATGAGAATTACATTGGAAGTTGATGTGTTAACAAACAATAACCGAGCGGCTGCGTTTAACCGTCAATTGTTCGAAGAAACGAATACGCTTGTCATCAATATAATGAGCTCTCCAGGAGCAGGAAAGACAACGATTTTAGAAAAAACGATTGAGGCGTTAGCCGATGAATTTCGTATTGGTGTCATCGAGGGGGACTTAGCGACAGAAAAAGATGCGGAGCGTATTCGGGCTCTTGGTGCGCAAGCTGTGCAAATTAATACGCACGGAGGATGTCATTTAGACGCTCGCATGGTTGCAGCTGTTTTACCCCAATTTAATTTTGAACATCTCGATATTTTATTTATTGAAAACGTTGGGAATCTTGTTTGTCCCTCCGGTTATGATTTAGGACAGCAACATAAGGTGGCTGTATTAAGCATACCAGAAGGGAATGATAAAATCCCGAAATATCCGACAATGTTTATGCGAACTGAGCTCGTTTTATTGAATAAAATAGATTTATTGCCGTATCTTGATTTTAACATAGAGCAAGCAAAAGAAGATTTATCGTGTATTAACCCACAGTCTAGGTTATTGACGGTATCTGCAAAAACTGGCGAGGGTATGGATGAATGGTTACATTGGATTCGGGAAGGGGTTGCCCGATGCAAAAAGCAGTGAATATTACGGTGAAAGGACGAGTGCAAGGAGTTGGCTTCCGTCCTTTTATTTTCGCACTCGCAAAGCGTTATAACGTAAAAGGAATTGTACAAAACAATATGGACGGGGTCTTTATTCATATTGAAGGGGATGCTTACGCAGTCGATCAATTTATTCACTCTTTACCGGTAGAAGCCCCGCGACTATCCCGTATTGATGAAATGATTGTGACTGCAGCCCAATGGCAAGCATGTAACGATTTCTCCATTATTCCGAGCGAACGAACGGGAAGTTCTTCGCTCGTTATTCCGATCGACACAGCTGTTTGTAATGATTGTTTGCGAGAAATGTATGATCCAAATGATCATCGATATCGTTACCCGTTCATTAATTGTACACAATGCGGCCCACGCTACACGATTATTGAACAGCTACCTTATGACCGCCCGTTTACATCGATGCATTCATTTCCAATGTGTAAACGATGTAACGAGGAATATAACGATCCTATGAATCGTCGCCATCACGCTCAGCCTATTGCTTGTCCAACGTGTGGTCCTTCTATCATGCTACGAAACCGTGATGGAAAAATGGTACAGGGGGATGCGATCGAGCAGGCGAGGGCGTATATTCAAGCCGGGGCAATTGTTGCGATTAAAGGCTTAGGCGGATATCACTTAGCATGTGATGCGACAAATGAAAGGGCTGTTCAACAATTAAGAATGCGAAAACAACGGCCAAATCGACCGTTGGCTGTGATGGCTGCTTCTGTTGACATTGTAGAACAATTATGTGACGTAACGGAGGAAGAAAAACAATTGTTAACCTCGCCGGAAGCCCCGATCGTTGTTGTTAAACAAAGAAAAAACACAATGATTGCTTCGTCGGTCGCTCCTGGGTTACAAACGGTTGGGGTGATGTTGCCGTACACTCCCCTCCATCATTTATTGTTGGATGATCAATTACCTGTCCTTGTCATGACAAGTGCTAATCGTTCAGGAGCACCGATCATATACGAAGATGAACGGGCTTTTTGTGATTTGCAAAACATTGCGGATTATTTTCTCGTTCATAATCGCCCAATTGTACATCCGCTTGATGATTCTGTTGTCCAAATAGAAAATGGGAACACCCATTTCATTCGACGGGCGCGTGGCTTCGTTCCAGATCCATTATGGACAAAGCAAGATGTACATGAGATTGTAGCGCTTGGTGGGCAGCAAAAAAATGTATTTGCGTTCGGGAGACACCAGCAAATTTTTTTAGGGCCCCATATAGGCGATTTAGAACATGTAGAAGTAATCGAACATTTTGAGAGAGAATACGAACATTTACGCACGTGGATGGGAGTAACACCTAAAATTATTGCTGTTGATTTACACCCAAACTACGAAACGTGGAACATCGCAAAACAATGGGATGCCGACATTGTAGCTGTACAGCATCATCATGCGCATATGGTTTCATGTATGGAAGAAAACCATATCTCAACTTCATGTTTTGGTCTCATTTTATATACATGCACTTTAAAACGATGACTTCTGTATGAACACATTTTTTCATGGCTATACTGCTCCTAAATACTCATGTGTAAAAGGAGCGGAAAGGACATGAAACGTCTGAAAATCACAAATGATCACGGCTGGACGCCTCGAACCCTTCGGAAACAAGAACGGAAAATCAAAGATGCTTCTCTTCGTGTTCGGGTGACCGCTGTTCGTCTTGTCATGGAAGGTCATCTCGGTAAAGATGTGGCCAAAATGGTCAATCTGTGCCGTCAATCCGTTGCCCTCTACGTTGCGCGGTTTAATCAAGGTGGGCTCGATCATCTACTCGATCGTCGGTTGCCGCCTGGCCGTGTGCCGTTTCTTACGGAAGAACAACAACAAGAAATTAGACAACTCGTGTTAACCACCACACCTGTGGATGCTGGCTGGGGCATCGCTTCATCATGGAACACGCGCATTTTACAATCTTACATCCAACATACCTATGGCGTTTCGATGTCACGTGAAGGCATTCGTAAGTTGTTGCATCGTCTTCGTTTGTCATGGACACGTCCGACTTACAAGCTAGTCAAAGGAGACGCCAAGCGTCAAGCTGCCTTTCAAAAAGAACTTGAATTTATAAAAAAAAACTAATTACCGAGAATGTCACGCTGTTTTATGTGGATGAGACACACGTTCGTGCTTATCAAGCGCTACGTACGACATGGGCAGAAGTAGGAAATCAAAAACAAGTGCCAAGCTACGGTCACCACGCCCACGTTTCTATTTTTGGCGCCGTCGATGTTCAACAAGGCGATGTGGTGTTTCATCGTGCATCATCCGCCAATGCCGAAACCTTCCTCGACTTTTTGCGCCGATTGAAAGAGAAATATGCCGATCGATTCATCGTGCTTGTGTTAGACAATGCGCGTATTCATCATGCCAAGATGGTACAAGCCTTTCTTGATGGCGAGGAAGGTGCTGCTTTTCATTTCATCTTTTTGCCACCGTATTCTCCACAGTTAAACCCGATTGAACGGTTATGGAAGTGGTTGAAAGATGAGGTGATTGCCAACGTTTTTCACAAGGATCAAAATGACATTGCCCAATCCATTACTCGCTTTGAACAGTACGTCTTACAACATCCAGATGAGGTGTTACGCCGCAT
>NZ_DAITON010000152.1:0-4874 GCF_036834105.1 Anoxybacillus sp.
ATGATAAGGGCGAATACTCGCCCTTATTCCCCTTTTGTCTGGATAACTTGTGGATGTTGACCAGATTGATCTTGCATCTGCTTCCCCTTGTTGCCGCCTGCTGCTCGTGGTTTTGTCCCAATATGTTGCGGCACAAATGGCTGTTGATTACTTTTCGGATTACCCATTTATTCATCCCCCTCTCCCTCATAGTATGGCCGTATTACTCTGCTTTATGAAGCCAACGCGTTTCCATTTTCTCTTCCAATTTTTCTAATGCGTTCGCATCGTTCAATAGTTGTCTTTTATTTTCCATCACAAGTTCTGCGAATGTCCGCTTTCTTATTTTTCGCATCGCCTATTCACCTACTTTTTATTTTTTTCTATCTTTTCCAAACATAATGAAAAATATACAAAAAATAGCCGACTTCTCGGCTATTCCCCCCATTTCTCTACATATTGCACCATTTGCTCATATGACATTGGCCCGATGTGTTTTTCTCGAATGACCCCTTGTCGATCGATAATAAACGATGTCGGAATCGGCTGAATATCATATTGCTTCATGACATGTCCATCCATATCGAGCACGACAGGGAAAGTTAAACGATAATCTTTTATGAACTGGCTGACTTTTTCGCGTGAATCTCTCACCATCACATTGACAGCTACAATTTCTACTTGGTTATGATACTTTTCGTAAAACGTTTGCATGTCTGGCATTTCTGCTCGACATGGCGGACACCATGTTGCCCAAAAGTTCACAATAACTACTTTTCCATTGAATTGTGAGAGTTGAACTGTTTTTCCATCGATCGTTTCTAAAGAAAAATCGGGCGCCTTCATACCGATTTGAATACCAGTTGTGACCGTTTGTCTTTCTATCATCTGTTCCCACAGCATGTATGCAAAAAAAACGAATAAGACAATGATAGCGATCCACTTTTTCATCGTCATCCTCCATTTCGTTTAGCTCCTCAAAAAAGGCGCATATGCGCGCCTTATCGAATATTTTTATGCTCATTGCCCATTTTCTTCACTTCCACTTCAGCATATGAAGCAAATTCGTTATTTAAGTTGTTTTTTTGTTTTGCGTTATTGTTTCGTTGAGCGTTTGCATTCCCTAGCTTTGTTCGTCCCATTCCCTCACCTCCTTTTTATTCAAGGATAGTATGTGCGAATGGGACGATTTGCACTATAACGACTTACCATTTAATTTTTGGACATATTCCTTCACCATGTCAACGGTCACATATTTTCTCTGCGGAACAATTCCGTTTTTAGCTAGCTCATTTATTTGTTTTGTCACTTCATTAATGTTATGCACCGAAAACGGCTCACCCCGTTGACATAAAGCGACTGCTTCCTCAATATACGCCTCCCGTCTAGCATCCAACTCGACAAACGTACGAATGAGCGCATGTTGTTTTTTTGAATGTGCTGTAATAGCTTGGTGAACTTCACTCATCATCCATTCCTCCAATCATGTCGTAAATATGCTGTAACTCATCCATTGGTGCTTGGGCCGTTAACGCGGCAACTAATCCTTTAAAATGTTCATTTAGTTGTTCGCGCATATGACGATGCAAACGATTCATTGCTGTAGTCCATTGTGTAGAATAATGCGCCACCAGTCGTTGCTTTTGTTCATCTATATACGCGGCAATTGGTTCACGTAATTGTTTTTCTAATTCTTCTTTCATGTATCGTTTTTCATCTTTTTCAAAAAAAGATTTTGCATTTTTGTATAACGCCAACGCTTTTTTAAATATGTTTCGATCAATTTGTTCTAAAGCGAGTGGAAATTCGATCGTCGGGAAAACAGGAAGATCCACTTTCGTTATCACGAGATCATGCACTTGTTTCCACTGCTTCTCTAACGCCATAAAATGAAGATCATAACGTTTGTTCATAAATGATTCCATCCGCAAACTAGTTGCGCGCATTTCCTGTGCTAAGTCGAATCCAATCGAATATAAAAACTCGTCTAAACATAATTGTAATGCTCTTTTTATATTTGCTTGCCGATCATGAAGAACGGAAGGATTAAATGACTCTTTAAACCAGTCTGGTAAACGGAAAAAGATGCGCTGTTGAATATAATAAACTAACTCATCTAACTCTTGTTCAATGGCATGAACATCATGAGCCGGCCCATATTGTTCAATGATTTGTTCAAGTTGTTGTTGCTCTTGCTGTAATATTTGTAGCTTTTTACGCTTCATATCATCGCTTTGCTTCGCTTCTGCAATGTATTCTGCTAACCGCTGACGAGCTTGTTTCATTTGCAAGCGAGCGGAAGCGATCGCTAACGAGCCAATTTCATGATGAATGAATGGGTAAAACGCCTGTTCAAACGCGCGCATCCCCGAATTCGATAATACATCATGTTTCCATGTATCGCCATTCTTCTCGGCAAGCGCCCACTTGCTCGATAACGAAAAGAGACGAGGATGTCGAATACCAAATTGGAGAAGCTGACCGCTGACGTAACGAACAACGGATTGCAATTCCTCTTTTGTATGCGCTAAGTCAGCTGCATTAATGATGAAAAACATCTTATCTAAACTAAACGTATCCTTTACACGACCAAGCTGAATTAAAAACTCGCGATCCGCTTTTGAAAAAGCATGGTTATAATATGTGACAAAGAAAATCGCGTCTGCATTTTTTATATAATTAAATGCAACTCCTGTATGACGAGCATTTACCGAGTCTGCACCCGGTGTATCAACAAGAATTATGTTTTCACGAGTTAATGGACAGTCATAATATAATTCAATCCATTCGACAAAGCATGACTTCGTTTCATTCGCTACATATTCGTGAAATTGCTGAAATGAGATCGTCAGTAACCGCCCAAGATTGTCCTTCATTTGCTCATAACCGCGGACGACGGCTTGCAAAAACGCCCAATGCACACGTTCTTTTGCGTCAACAGCACGATTACGAATCGCCTTTTCGCTTTCTTCGATCGCTTCTTGCAACGAATGGACTTGCACACCGAAAAAGCGGAGGGAATGTTGCAAATCGTTTAAAAGCTGTTGTTCCGTTTTTACTTGTACCACAACGGTTCCGTGTGGATATTCATCGGTCGGCGGAACGATTTTATTAATCGTTGCCGTCGTCGGATGTGGCGAAACAGGCAAGACGTGTTCGCCTATTAGCGCATTAGCAAATGAAGATTTTCCAGCACTAAAAACTCCAAATAAAGCAATCGTAAACGTCCGTTGTTGAAGTTGCTGAACTTTCTCGTTCATTTCTTTTGCTAGCTGCTTTAACCCCTCGAGCGGAGCAATCATTTGACTAATCGTGCGTAATTTTTCAACCATTTGTTCCATTGTCACGCCCGCTAGTTGTTTCGTTCGGATTAGAGCCTCTTCTGTCGCCGCCTCGATTTCATACGGCACATTTTGTTTCTTTTGACTACTTATTCGCTTCGTAAATGTTTCATGGATAAACGGAACAACAACATCATCGCTTAACGGTTTTGTAGCCGCAATAACGTTTTGTAACTGTTGACGAATATGTTCGCGTTGACGCGCAAGTTGTTTTAATTGTTCCCAAGCCGAACGCTCCTGAATCAGCTGATTGAGTTGTCGTTCATACACATTCAACTTCTGTTGGTTTTTTCCTCTTTCGATCATATGATCTATCAGTTGAAGTGCTACGTCACGATACAATCGTTTCATTTCATTTGCTATGTCGTTCGTATAAGTGAGCACATAATCTCCTGTGATAAGCGGTTGATTTGGCTTTCGCTCAATGATCCATTGCTCAGAAAGTGGGATAGTAAGTTGTTGCATGCGATGCAACAACTCATGATCGTGAATATCGTATCGTTGATAAAACTGTTTTAGTAGGTCCCGAACATGCCATTCCAACTGACTTTCAATGTTACGATGCAAATTCTCGTAGAAGGCACGCAATCGCCTTTTACGTTCTTCTTCCGTCTTTTGTTTTGTAAATAAAAAACCGACTTTAAAATCTGGTTGGCACGCTTCTAAATAGGCGCGCGCATGCTCCCGCGTTTCATAAGGCATCACATATGCATTATCTAGTATAGTTGCTAACTGTTGCTCAAATTGCTGTCTCGCATTTGACCACGTTTTTTTTATGTGATCGATCATATTCTCCATCTCTTCGATTTTTTCGAGAAGCTCACGATCGTTCTTAAATGAAAGCGATTGACGAATGTTTTGTTCCTCTTCTGCTTGTTGAGCTGTCAACGTTTGCATATAGTCATCAATGATTTGCTTCACTGCAATATGTATACTTTGTTGAAGCCGATCGTTTTTTTCACGAAAAAGCGACCGCAACAATTGTTTTAACGACTCGAACTCATTATATACATGCTCCTTTTGTTTCAGAGACGTATAAAAAATACGTTCAAATGTGACGCCCCATTGCTGAAATGCTTCGTCAACAGAACGAGCAAACTGTGAAAACGAAAGCTCTTCGTCGCGATGTTTATCGATTTGATTCACAATTAAGTATAACGTTTTTCCATGCTGTGACAATCGTTTTGTAAACTCGAAGTTTAGCTCAGCTTGAACGTGGTTGTAATCCATCACATAAAAAATTACGTCCGCTAAATGAAGAGCAGACTCCGTTGCCAAACGATGCGCATCGTCAGTTGAATCAATTCCTGGCGTATCCATCAGTACAATTCCAGATGGGAGCGCATCTGTTTCTTGGCTAATCTCAATCATATCAATGGCATCGCCGTCTCGACAAAACGTTTTTACTTCTTCATAGTCATAAGGAGCGGCGTATTCAATCGGCTCACTATTTTTATAATATACACGCGCATATGGTTGCCCCGACTTTACTTTCACAAGGTTTGCACTTGTCGGAATTGGGCTAGATGGCAAGAGTGGGGTGCCGATCAATTC
>NZ_DAITON010000153.1:0-4804 GCF_036834105.1 Anoxybacillus sp.
GGTGCCGGAATATGGACGCGCGATATGAATACCGCATACCGATTTGGTCGCGGCATTCAAGCTGGACGCGTTTGGACGAATTGTTATCACGCTTATCCGGCTCATGCAGCGTTTGGTGGATATAAAATGTCAGGAATCGGTCGTGAAACGCACAAAATGATGCTCGAACATTACCAACAAACGAAAAACTTACTTGTTAGCTATTCGCCGAAAAAACTTGGATTTTTCTAATCGTTCAGGCAGCGCTTTTGAGACGCTGCCTTTTTTGAAAGGGGCTGATTGCGCATGCAACCGAAAGTAGTAGCGACCGAAGCAGCGCTACAACTTATCGAAAAATTAAAAGCAACATACGGTCCGCTTATGTTTCATCAATCTGGTGGTTGTTGTGATGGAAGCTCGCCGATGTGTTATCCGCAAGGGGAGTTTATGATCGGACAGTCCGACGTGTGGCTTGGCGAAATCGGAGGATGCCCATTTTATATGCACGCTGCTCAATACGAATATTGGAAACATACGCAATTAATTATTGATGTTGTACCTGGCCGCGGTGGCATGTTTTCACTTGAAGGGCGCGAAGGAGTACGTTTTTTAACAAGATCAAAAGTGTTTGATTCACATGATGAGCTGCTTTAAGGCAGCTCATTTTGTATGTATGACATCATTTTTTACGGGAGTGCGGAAATAATGAATGAATATTCATTATTGTTTGATATAATGAAATAAAGGGGGCACTTCGCATGTTAGTAAAGAAAAAATTCGAACAAGAAACTGTTTCTGGGGTACATATCGCAAAAGGCACTCTAACATTTCAAGGGGTACGATTGACGGTACATTATTTTTCTACCGACGGGGTATTGATTGATACAGGAGCAGCATCGTTAGCAAATGAATTTACTCATTTTTTCAAATTTTTAGATATCGATCAAGTGATCATTACCCACTTTCATGAAGACCATACAGGTTGTGCAGCGTTTTTACAAAGCGAACGACAACTGCCGATTTATATGAACGAGATCATGATTGATTATTGCAAAAAACAAGCAAATTACCCACTGTATCGCAAGCTTTTCTGGGGAACCCGCCCTCCTTTCCAAGTTAAGCCGATTGAAAACATGTTTTTTACACGCCATGCGACATGGGACGTGATTCATACGCCAGGTCATGCGGTTGACCATCTCGCATTTCTGAATCGCGAAACAGGACAACTTTTTACAGGGGACTTATATTGTCTCGAAAAAACAAAAGTCATCTTGCGCGAAGAAAGCATTTCTACTTTGATTGACTCATTAAAAAAAGTATTAACGTACGATTTTAGAGAAATGTTTTGCGCCCACGCAGGCTATGTAAAAGATGGGCGCACTGCTCTACAACGAAAGCTTCACTATCTGCAAGAGCTTCAAGGAAAAATTATTGATTTGTACGAAAAAGGAGCGACATTGAAACAAATACAATCTATCCTTTTTCCAAAGAAATATCCAATTACCTTCCTTTCCCTAGGTGAATGGAGTTCATTTCACATTGTCCGTTCGGTTATTGAAGAGCATCATATGAAAAAGATTAGCGAACGGTAACGACAACTGTTCGCTAAATTACTTCGTTCTAATCGCTAGCGTCGTTGTTTGTGGAATTTTTTCTTTTATCTTCTTTAATGTGGCAACGATGAGGAAGCTTACAATCACTAGTAAAAACCATGAACTTACTTTTCCTAAGTGAACGATACTCCAAGCCTTCGCTTGGTTCGGGTATTGCCAAGCGCCAAAAAACGTGGCAATATTTTCGGCAATCCATATAAAAAATCCGATAAGTAAAAAAGAAAGGACGAGCGGCATACGGTAACGCGTGCCGTTTACCTCGTAAATGACCGATGACGACCGAAAGACGATGATGACAAGTCCAATTAACCACCCCCGAACATCTATCCAATAATGATGGGTAAAGAAATTCAAATAAATCGCTACAGCTAGCGGAACAACGAGCGAAAGCGGCGGCCATTTGACAAGCTCCACCTTTAACCGCCGCCATGCTTGGCAAAGATAGCTGGCGACACTTGCATACATAAAGCCGCTATATAAAGGAACGCCAAAAATTTTCGCATACCCCTCCTCTGGATAAGTCCAAGACCCCATATGCACTTTGAACAACTCAAGCGCAAGCCCAATGAGGTGAAATAACGTAATCACTTTTAGTTCATCCCGTGTTTCTAGTCCCGCACGTACCATCCACCATTGCATGACAAGACAAATGATAAGTAGCCAATCATACCGCGGCAAGAAAGGAAGCGGTACTATTTTTGTCACCGCTAGCGAGGAAAAAATAACAACAGGAAACAAACAAGATAACGCTTGTTGCCAGCCAAAATGAACGAGTTGAATAAATGATCTCATCACTTTTGCCCCCGATTATATCTCGTCATCACTTCTGTACTCTAAAATATCCCCTGGTTGACATTGCAACGCTTTGCAAATCGCATCTAACGTCGATAACCGAATCGCCTTTGCTTTGCCGTTTTTCAAAATCGATAAATTCGCCATCGTAATTCCTACTTTTTCTGACAACTCGGTCACACTCATTTTCCGTTTCGCCAACATGACATCTAAATTCACAATAATCGCCATGTACTTCACCTCAGATTGTTAAATCATTTTCCGATTTGATTTCAATCGCTTTTTGTAAAAGCTTTTGTAGCACTGCGGCAAACACGGCAACGACCAAAGATCCAAAAACCACCATCAATCCGATGATGATAATTCCTGGGGCATCGTCTAAATCGGCAGTGAGATAAAAAAACGGCATGCCTGCAACATATAATAAACTAATGATCGCCGCACAATATTTTATATACTTTAGCGCTTTTACAGAGACATCGGAAAACGCTTCGTTCTTGTCAATATACGTTAACATGTTGAACGCTTGATATAGTGCGAAAAAAAACGGAATAGCGGTAACATAAAAAAAGATGACGATCGGATAGCGTAAATACGCTAATTCCGGTAGCCAATCGGCATAAAAATCAGGAAACTTAGGCAAGACAAATACACATAACGCAACAATAGGAGCGCCGATAATAAAAATAGCGATTTTTAAAAAAAGTGTTTCTCGTTTCACAACAAGCACCTCACTTCCATCATTTCCATTTCATTTTAACCTATAATTTATCGTTTTACAATAAATTATTATTGATTTATATGATTTTTTTTTTCAAAACAAAAAACACTTCTCTTTTTGAGAAGTGCTTTTTTTCGTTATTTTCGCCAAAAAGTTGTGCAATCTGCTTTTTCTTGAATATTAAATTCAATGATTTTCTCTAGTAATTCATAATTCACCGGCTTATCCCATGGAATTCGAAACAAACCTTTCGTAGCGCTATAACCGGCTTGGGCAATTTCGTCGGCAAATCGCGTCATGCATGCTTCTTCGGGTGACACACTCAAATGATGCTTTGCTGTGGAAAAACCGATAATATTGGAATGGTCATGTTTTGGATGGACTCGCAAAAGCAGAGAATATTCCTAGAATAATGTATAAGTATCCCGTTACCCGATTCATTACCTTCGAATGCCCTTTCTTCCTGACTATCCATTTTCGAATGTTTGCAGCAAGAATAGCGTATAGACTATCGTTAATAAAAGCTAGAATAATAAATATTGTCCCTAAAAGCAAAAACTGTACAGGAACCGAGCCGGAAGCAGGTGTGATAAACTGCGGAAAGAAAGCAAGAAAAAAAAGCGCCGTTTTAGGATTCATCACTTCAACGATTACTGATTCATAAAAAATTTTCCATAACTTTTTATCGTTCATTTTTGGATTTTCTGAATGATTTTCACCGGATGCGGACAATAGAGTCTTACATCCAAGATAAATAAGATAAATAGCCCCTAAATATTTCACAATCGTAAAAGCCGTGGCTGACGTCATGAGGATAGCAGACACACCAATTGCTCCTGCTAGAACATGAACAGCACCGCCAAGAGAAACGCCAAGAACCGAGACAAGACCAGCCTTCTTTCCTTGATCTATACTTCTTGCCATAATATAAAATACCGCAGGACCAGGCATAATTAACAATGCCGTCGTTGCGATAACAAATAGCCAAATTGTTGAAAACTCCATTGCATACCGCTCCTTTTCACATTTTATTTTTTACGTTTGCTTTCATTAAAGAGGCGATTTGTTGTTCATTTGGTAACGAGATTTGTTCTAATTGTTTGATCACGAGTTCTTGTCTATGCCGAGAATGGTTTTGGCTTAGCTTTGCCTTCCCTTCTATCTTATTGATTTTTATTTTAAATCCTTGAATTTCCTTCATCATGCCACGAAGAAGGTTCCGGTCTACATTTTGTAGTCGGTAGGAGCTAGTAGTACCTTCATACATGAATACTATATCATTTAAAGATTTCATTAACTCGTGCTCGTCTTCAAGGAGGATCACCTGTCCATACACGTGAACCACCAAATAATTCCATGTCGGCACTGCTTGATTCGTTTCATACCACGAGGGTGAAAGATAACAATGGGGACCTTGGAAAACAACTAAAACAGTTTGATTTTCAATATCTTTCCATTGTGGGTTCAAACGAGCAAAATGACCATACAAGTGCGTTTTCTCCTGATTCAACAGCAAAGGTAAATGTGTAGCAAAAGGCTCTCCTTTGTGCACAGAAAACAACGTTGCAAAACTATTTTCCTGTATCACCTCGTAAGCTGTTGTTTCTGTCATCGCAAAATAATTCGGGATATACAAATAGCTCACCTCCCTCTAAAAATGTTGATATATCAAGGTTTCTTGGCATCTTAGGGGTGCCAA
>NZ_DAITON010000154.1:0-4778 GCF_036834105.1 Anoxybacillus sp.
ATACTGAATCAAAAACTGCAATATGAAGGCTATTCCCTTCAATACATCGACACATTTCGCGTCAAGGCAAGTCAATACGACCACCAAAACGATGAGTACAACAAGAAAACACTTTCCCAACGATGGCACGAAGTAGACGGACGCAGAGTGCAACGAGATTTATACAGCGCATTTTTAATCATGAATGTGAAAGACAATCGAAAAGAAATAGATCGACAAAAATGTTTAGAGAGATGGGATCAATTTATTCGACTGCATGATGAAGAAATCAAACGACTTCATCTTCATTCATGTGTCGTAAGTAGTATGGGAATTTAAATGATAAAAAGCGTCTTGAATCGGGCGCACAGGGCGATAAGCACCAGTAAGGTGTTTGCCCATGAAAGTCTTGTGGAATTAGAGTCAGTGTCCATGCGAAGGTATGGAAGAAGCTCTATAGTACACAAGAACCCCGTGGCTTTAGCCATCGGGAGGTTCAGTACCATGACAGGCGTTATGATAGGGTTAATCGTTAGTCTTTTATTATTAGTCATAAAAAGTACCGCAAAGGATTTTTTAAAAACATACTCTCTCGATTGGATTATTGATGTGCTACTTTTTCTCATATTTATCGTAATTGTAATACAATATATCCAAAAGAAGAGAAAAAACTAGAAATAAAGGATGCCCACATGAGGCATCCTTCATCTATTACTTCTTCAAGTTGTAGAATGTTTTTATTCCATCGTATACTGCTGTTTCGCCTAATTGGTCTTCAATGCGAAGCAATTGGTTGTATTTTGCGACGCGGTCTGTGCGGGATGGCGCACCTGTTTTAATTTGGCCAGCGTTTGTTGCAACGGCGATGTCGGCGATTGTGCTATCTTCTGTTTCACCAGAACGGTGAGAAATAACAGCTGTGTAGCCTGCGCGTTTTGCCATTTCAATCGCTTCAAATGTTTCGGTTAACGTACCGATTTGGTTCACTTTAATTAAGATTGAGTTGCCGACACCTTGTTCGATACCTTGTGCTAATTTTTTCGTATTTGTTACGAATAAGTCGTCACCGACAAGTTGTACTTTTTTGCCAAGGCGCTCTGTTAATAACTTATGACCAGCCCAGTCGTTTTCGTCTAAGCCGTCTTCGATCGAGATGATCGGATATTTGTTAACAAGCTCTTCATACCAAGCAACCATTTCTTCCGAGGTTTTCACAACGCCTTCGCCTTCTAAATGGTATTTGCCTGTTTCTTTGTTGTACAGCTCAGAAGATGCCACGTCCATCGCAAGCATCACTTCTGTGCCTGGTTTGTAGCCTGCTTTTTCAATCGCTTCGATAATTGTTTCAAGCGCTTCTTCGTTTGATTTTAAGTTTGGCGCAAAGCCGCCTTCATCACCAACAGCGGTGTTGTAGCCTTTCGCTTTTAACACTGATTTTAAGCTATGGAAAATTTCCGCACCCATGCGAAGCGCTTCACGGAAGTTTGGTGCGCCAACTGGCATAATCATAAATTCTTGAATGTCAACGTTGTTATCTGCATGCGCACCGCCGTTTAAAATGTTCATCATTGGCACTGGCAACGTTTTTGCGTTAAAGCCACCTAAATATTGATATAAAGGAATACCTAAGTAGTCAGCAGCTGCGCGCGCAACAGCCATCGATACACCAAGAATGGCATTCGCACCTAATTTTCCTTTATTTTCTGTACCGTCTAATGCAATTAATGCACGGTCGATGGCAACTTGCTCTGTCACATCGTAGCTACCGATTAATGCTGGCGCGATGACTTCGTTTACGTTTTTCACTGCTTGTAATACACCTTTACCAAGGTAGCGACCTTTGTCGCCATCACGCAATTCAACCGCTTCATACTCACCCGTTGACGCTCCACTCGGTACAAGTGCACGTCCGAACGCACCTGATTCTGTGTATACTTCTACCTCTACTGTCGGATTGCCACGAGAGTCTAATACTTCACGAGCATAAATGTCAATAATTGTTGGCATCGTTCATCTCTCCTTTAGTCTATTTTTGAATTAACGTTTTTCCTGTCATTTCTTTCGGTTGTTGTAGTCCGAGCAAATCAAGCATCGTTGGCGCTAAATCGCCTAAAATACCGTCTTGGCGAAGCGTAATGCCTTTTTTCGTCACGATCACAGGCACCGGATTTGTCGTATGCGCCGTATTCGGACTGCCATCTGGATTTAATACTTCGTCCGCATTTCCGTGGTCTGCGGTAATAATCGCAATACCACCTTTGGCGATAATCGCATCGACGACTTTTCCTAAACATTCATCGACCGCTTCGACTGCTTTAATCGTTGGCTCTAATTTTCCTGAATGACCGACCATGTCAGGGTTTGCGTAGTTTAAAATAATCGCATCGAATTTGTCTGCTTCAATTTCTTTCAGTAAAGCGTCCGTCACTTCGTATGCGCTCATTTCTGGTTTTAAATCGTATGTCGCCACTTTTGGTGAGTCAATTAAAATGCGCTCTTCACCAGGGAACTTTTCTTCCCGTCCGCCGCTCATAAAGAATGTGACGTGCGGATATTTTTCTGTTTCGGCAATGCGCAACTGTTTTAACCCGTTTTGTGACAATACTTCACCGAGCGTATTGTCAAGGTTTGTCGGCTTAAATGCCACGTACCCTTTTACTGTTTCACTAAAGTGCGTTAAGCATACGAAGAACAAGTTTTTCGGATGTTTCGGTCCACGATCGAATGAACGGAAATCATCGTTTGTAAACGTGTTTGAAATTTGAATCGCACGGTCAGGACGGAAATTGTAGAAAATGACCGCGTCATTATCTTGAATCGTTGCGACTGGTGATCCATCTTCACGAACGATAACAGATGGCAAGACGAATTCGTCATAAATGCCATTTGCGTAAGAATCATCGATGCACGCAAGCGGATCACGGTATGATGGACCTTCGCCATACACCATCGCGCGATACGCTTTTTCTACGCGCTCCCAACGTTTATCGCGGTCCATGGAGTAATAACGACCGGATAATGTAGCGATTTCACCGACACCAATTTGTGCGATTTGTTCATTTAACTGTTGAATGTACGTTTTCGCTGTTTGTGGACCAACGTCACGTCCGTCTAAAAAGCCGTGAATATACACATGTTTGACGCCTTCTTTTGCGGCGAGCTTGAGTAAAGCGAATAAATGGTTAATATGACTATGCACACCACCGTCAGAAAGAAGACCGAAAATGTGCAAATTTGTTCCGTGCTTTTTCACATGATCCATCGCTGCTAAAAACGTTTCGTTGCGCTCAAACTCACCTTCGCGAATGGCGATATTCACACGCGTTAAACTTTGATACACAATGCGACCAGCACCGATGTTTAGGTGACCGACTTCCGAGTTCCCCATTTGTCCTTCTGGCAAACCGACCGCTTCACCGCATGCCGTTAATGTCGCATGTGGATATTCGTTCCAATAACGATCGAAATTTGGTTTTTTCGCTTGTGCAACCGCGTTGCCAAATGTTTCTTCACGAAGAGCAAAGCCATCTAAAATAATTAATGCTACTGGTTTTTTGCTCATTTTCCTGCCTCCACGAGTTGTAAAAACGATTGTGGTTGTAAGCTCGCACCACCAACAAGTGCTCCGTCAATATGCTCCTCTGCTAAAAATGCGGCGATATTTTCCGGCTTTACGCTGCCGCCATATTGAATGCGCACAGCATCGGCCGCAGCTTGCGAAAATTGATTCGCGATGACTTGACGAATGTAGCCGCATACGTTGTTCGCATCGTCAGCTGTGGACGATTTTCCTGTTCCAATCGCCCAAATCGGCTCATAGGCGATAACGACTTGCTTCACTTGTTCTTCCGTTAAGCCTTCAAGCGCTTTTTTCACTTGTGCACTAACCACTTCGTTTGTACGGTTGCTTTCGCGTTCTTCTAACGTCTCTCCGCAACAAACAATCGGTACGAGCCCATGTTTAAACGCAGCAAGTACTTTTTTATTCACTGTTTCATCAGTTTCCGCAAACATCTCACGGCGCTCAGAATGTCCGATGATGACATACTCGACGCCGAGATCTTTCAACGCCACGGGACTAATTTCGCCTGTGAACGCGCCTTGATCTTCAAAATGCATATTTTGTGCACCAATTTTCACGTTCGTTCCTTTTGTCGCTTCCACTAAATGCGCTAAAAAGAGCGCTGGCGCACATACAACTGTATCGACTTGTTCGTTGGAAGGAACAGACTGTTTCACTTCTTCAACGAATTGGAGCGCTTCGTTTAACGTCTTATGCATTTTCCAGTTGCCTGCAATAATCGGCTTTCGCATCGCTTTAATCCCCTTTCTTACTTATCGTTTAACGCGACGACACCTGGAAGTTGTTTTCCTTCCATAAATTCAAGCGACGCACCGCCACCTGTAGAAATGTGATCCATTTTGTCTGCAAGTCCGAACTTTTCAACCGCTGCTGCCGAGTCGCCGCCACCGATGACCGTATATGTATCTTTCGCATCGGCAAGCGCTTGAGCAACCGCTTTTGTCCCTTCGGCAAACGCATCCATCTCGAATACGCCCATTGGACCGTTCCAAATGACAAGTTTTGATTTTAAAATGACGTCGCGATACAATTCACGTGTTTTCGGACCGATGTCAAGCCCTTCCCAGTCGCTCGGAATTTCATCGATGTTCACTACTTTTTTGTTCGCATCGTTTGAGAAATCGTCAGCTACAACTGCATCGACAGGCATGTAGAAGTTCACGCCTTTTTCTTTTGCTTTTTCCATGAACGATTTCGCTAACTCGATTTTATCTTC
>NZ_DAITON010000155.1:0-4688 GCF_036834105.1 Anoxybacillus sp.
TTTACGCCCAATCATATAAAAAGAGGATGCACAAATCGCATCCTCTTACTTTTTCGCAGCTAACCATTCCGCTACTTTATCTACATCGTCGCCTTGGAGTAAGCCACCAGGCATGCCGCCGCGACCATTTGCGATAATATCTTTAATTTCATCTTGCGAATATTTTCCGCCTACTTTATCAAGCGCAGGTCCGACGCCGCCTTCTAAATTTTGTCCGTGGCAGCTTGCACACGATTTTTTGTAAACAGCTTCAGCAGCTGAAGCTGTATCTCCGCCACCATTGGCTGGCTTCTCACTTGTGCTATCCCCTCCACCACAGGCCGCTAACACAATCGCCGTACTAGCGAATAAGCCGAATAGCTTTTTCTTCATATACACGTCCCCCTTGTAAACATTTTCATACATTTCTATTATATCGCATCATTTTTATGTTAGGCACGTTTAAATCCTTCCCCAAGCACTTCCGCTGCATCCATAACGACGACAAACGCAGACGGATCAATGGTTTTCACCAATTGTTTCAATTTTGTGAACTCACTTTGTGCTACGACACACATAAGAACAGGTCGCTCTTTTTCTGTATATCCACCGTATGCATGTAGTTTTGTCACACCGCGGTCAATTTTATGCAAAATCGCTTCACGCACTTCTTCTTCTTTGTTTGTGACGATCATCGCCATTTTCGAGTTACCAAACCCAACTTGAACAAAATCAATCGTCTTACTTGTGACAAATAATGCGATTAACGCATATAACGCCCGTTCTAAATCAAATACAAACGCCGCCGTTAACACAATTAAACCATCAATTAAAATGACGCATGTCCCTAATGATAAACCCGTATATTTGTGAATAATTTGGGCAGCTAAATCCGTTCCTCCCGTTGATGCCCGGCCACGAAATACAATGCCTAATCCTATGCCAACACCGATGCCGCCAAATAACGCCCCAAGTAGAGCGTCGTTTGTTGCTGGTGCGACATCATGCGTCAAATATACGACAAACGGCAAAAAAGCAGTGCCAACTAACGTTTTAATGCCAAACTGTTTTCCAAGCAACAACACGCCTGCGATAAATAGCGGAATGTTAAGAGACCATTGCACGTATGCTGGCTGCCAGCCAAGCGTCGCATGTAAAATGGTACTAATGCCGCTCACACCGCCTGACGCAACACGGTTCGGGAGTAAAAATAAATTGAATGCAACGGCCACAACGGCTGAACCGACGAGAATGTATACGTATTCCAACACCTTTTCAACGAATGGATTTGTTATGTTGCTTCTTTTTCGCATGCTTCTCACCTTCCCTCGTGAGTATAGCATGCCCGATATAGGAAGTAAATGACATCGAATTAACGCAATAACGATTTAATATAATGAAGTTAATATAGGTCTCCTCGATTTCCAATCGCCTCGATGTAAATTATTTGTTCGTGGTGATCAATGCGGAAAAGAATGCGGTATGTGCCAACACGTAGACGGTACAAACCTTGTTGTCCCCTCATTTTTTAATGTCTCCCTGAGGAGGACTATAAAGCAATCCTTTTAACGATATAGCTATCCGTTCTTGTACTTCTTTCTCTTGCTTAGCAAGAAATTTTACTGCTTCCTTACGGTAAATCAACTTGTAAGCCAAATTCACGTTTTGCATCACCACCAGTCACATATCCTTCATCTCCTTGTAACTGGCGTTTTTCTTCTCCTGTTAACAACGCTTCTTCTTCACTTACTTCTTCCATTTCATCCCACCATTTATGATCTTTTTTTGCTCTTTGCAGTAAATGCAATAAAAATTCGTAGGCTGATTTTTGATCGGATTCGCTTAACTGTTCAATCATCTCATGAAGCACTTTTTTGTCTACTACCATGTTATTCCCTTCTTTCGTTATGTCCAGATTATCACGCTCTTTTTTTAGGCGTCAATAATATACAACAAAAGGTGCCCATGTCGGACACCTTACCCTTGTTTTAATTTAGAGCGTAAATACGCGTCGATAAACACATCAATTTCCCCGTCCATCACCGCTTGAACGTTTCCGACTTCCGTATTTGTTCGATGATCTTTCACGAGCGAGTATGGATGGAAGACGTATGAGCGAATTTGGCTTCCCCAGCCGATTTCTTTTTGTTCCCCGCGTATCTCCGCAAGTTCCGCTTGTTGTTCTTCTAATTTCTTTTGATACAATTTCGCTTTTAACATGTTCATCGCTTTTTCGCGGTTTTTAATTTGTGAACGTTCCGATTGACACGTCACAACAATGCCAGTTGGAATATGTGTAATGCGCACAGCTGAATCCGTCGTATTGACGTGCTGACCGCCAGCACCGCTTGAGCGATACGTATCCACTTTAATTTCATCTGGACGAACGTCAATTTCAATGTTGTCATCAAATTCAGGGACGACTTCGCACGAAACGAACGACGTATGACGGCGGCCGGAAGCGTCAAACGGCGAAATGCGTACGAGGCGATGAACACCTTTTTCCGCTTTTAAATATCCGTATGCATTATGCCCTTTAATTAACAACGTGACGCTTTTAATACCTGCTTCCTCACCCGGCAAATAATCGAGCGTTTCCACTTTGTATCCTTTTTTCTCCGCCCAGCGCGTGTACATGCGCAACAACATGGACGCCCAATCTTGCGACTCCGTTCCGCCTGCGCCGGGATGTAGCTCTAAAATGGCATTGTTTTTATCGTAAGGTTCATTTAATAGAAGCTGCAGTTCAAATTCGCTAAAGTCTTTCGATAATTTTTTCGCCTCAGCCACGAGCTCTTTTTGCAATTCTTCATCTGGCTCTTCTTTTACGAGCTCATATGTCACTTCTAAATTTTCGAACCGCTCTTCAAGCGAACGAAATTCACCAACTAAATCTTTCAACGCATTGGCTTCACTAATGACCACTTGGGCTGCTTTTTGATCGTCCCAGAAATCAGGGGCAGCCATTTGCGTTTCTAGTTGCTCAATGCGCGCCTCTTTCGTTTCGAGGTCAAAGAGACCCCCTAATGTCCGCTAATCGCTTAGCCATTTTTTCAAGCTCTTGCTTAATTTCTACTAAATCAATCATGTCTTTCACCTCAATCATTATTGTACGCAAACGACGATTATCGTCCACAACAATGTTTATATTTTTTTCCGCTTCCGCATGGGCACGGATCATTTCGGCCGACTTCCACCGCTTTTTTCACCGGTTTACGTTTCACTTCTTCGCCTTCTTTCGGGTGGACGGCCTCCCCTTTAGCAACTTCTTGTCGCTCTAGGTTGCTTTCAATTTCAGCTTTCATAATATAGCGCGCAACTTCTTCTTCAATAGAAGCAATCATCGCTTCAAACATCGCATACCCTTCCATCTGGTATTCGCGCAGCGGATCAATTTGACCGTATGCACGCAAATGAATACCTTGGCGAAGTTGTTCCATCGCATCAATATGCTCCATCCATTTCATATCGACAGCGCGCAACACGATGACGCGCTCAAACTCACGCATTTGTTCGGACGGAATGCGGCTTTCTTTTTCATCGTAACGTGCACGCACTTTGTTCCAGATCAATTCAATCATTTCTTCTCGGTCTTTGCCGTTTAAATGTTGAACGGTTACGTCTCCTTCAGGAAGAAGGTTCGCTTGCATATAATCGACGATCGCCTGCACGTTCCATTCTTCCGGCATCTCCTCATCTGGTGTATGCGTGTGCACGACGCGCTCAATGACCGATTGAATCATTTTTTCAACAATGTCGCGCAAGTTTTCTGAGTCAAGCACTTGGAAACGTTGGCGATAAATAATTTCACGTTGTTCGCGCAATACATCATCGTACTGCAATAGTTGTTTACGTGCATCAAAGTTGTTCCCCTCAACGCGTTTTTGCGCCGATTCGACCGCTTTGGATACGATTTTGCTTTGAATTGGCTGTGAATCGTCCATCCCTAAGCGATCCATCATCGCCATCATATTTTCCGAACCGAAGCGGCGCATCAGCTCGTCTTCAAGCGACAAATAAAATTGCGATACACCAGGGTCACCTTGACGACCGGAGCGTCCGCGCAGCTGGTTATCGATGCGGCGGCTTTCATGGCGCTCCGTACCGATGACGGCTAAACCGCCAAGTTCCCGTACGCCTTCACCAAGTTTAATGTCCGTTCCGCGTCCTGCCATATTTGTCGCAATGGTAACTGCGCCTTTTTGACCGGCTTGTGCAATAATTTCTGCCTCTTTCGCATGGTTTTTCGCGTTTAAAACGTTATGGCGAATGCCGCGCTTCGTTAACATGCTTGACAACAATTCAGACGTCTCAATTGATACCGTACCGACGAGGACAGGTTGCCCTTTCGCATGACGTTCTGCGATATCCTCAACAACCGCGCGAAACTTTCCTTCCATCGTGCGATAAATTAAATCTGGACGGTCATCGCGAATGACTGGTTTATTTGTCGGAATAACGATGACTTGCATATTGTAAATGTTACGAAACTCTTCTTCTTCTGTTTTTGCTGTTCCCGTCATCCCCGCTAGCTTTTCATACATGCGGAAATAGTTTTGGAACGTAATCGTCGCAAGCGTCATCGATTCATTTTGAATCTCAAGCCCTTCTTTCGCTTCGATCGCTTGATGAAGTCCATCGCTATAGCGGCGTCCGCGCATTAAACGACCGGTAAACGGATCGACGATAACGATTTTTCCATCTTCGAC
>NZ_DAITON010000156.1:0-4480 GCF_036834105.1 Anoxybacillus sp.
CCATCAAAGGAATGTGTGGAAGGGGTTCTTTTATTTGTTGAATATACTTTGGTCCAAAAGTAGATGCAGGAAATACCTTTATCATATCCGCTCCGCACTGAAAAGCAGCGACAATTTCCGTAGGAGTCAATCCACCGGCAACGCTAAAAATCTTCCGCTTTTTCGCTATTTGGATGACATCAACAGAGAAGGACGGGGAAACGACGAACTGAGCTTCGGCTTCGATGACTCGTTGCGCTGTTTCGGAATCAATTACCGTTCCCGCACCAACAACCATTCCTTCTAACTCTAGCACTGCTTTTTCAAGTGCATACAATGCTTCTCTCGTTTCCATCGTGATCTCCATAATTGGAATTCCACCTTGCTGCAAAGCCAACCCTATTGGAATAATATTATCCACTGTTGCTCCTCGTATAACTGGGACAATTGTAATACTCCTAATGAATTCAAACAAATCCATGGAATCCCTTCTTCCTCATCTCGTTATATCTTCTCCCAATTGATTGACTAATCGTTCTACGTCTAAGCGCTCTGGCATTCCTTCTACGTCTCCTTCCACCATCGTTACGAGTGCCCCAACCGCATTCGCTCGTCGCACAGCGTCGATTACTGGTAAACCTTCAATTAATCCAGATAACAGCCCGGCAGCAAAGCCATCGCCAGCCCCTACAGGGTCAACAACATGACTGACTGGAAAACTTGGAACGTATCCATTGCCCGTTTCTGTAAAATAATGTGCCCCTTTGGCTCCTAGTTTGATAGCCACGAGTGAAGCACCACTTTCAATAAGCTTTCTTCCCCACTCTTCAATTGTTCCTTCCCCTAACAAAAATGAAGCCTCTTCAATTCCAGGAAGAATAATATCTGCCTGATCAATGAGACGAGACATCACCTCTTTCGCCACATCTAAATTAGGCCATAATTTCATCCGAAGGTTTGGGTCAAAAACAACTTTCACTTTGTAATATCGTGCTATCGCAATTGCAGCAAAAATAGTTTCTTGGCAGCTTCCGCTTAATGCAGGAGTAATTCCAGTAATATGCAAATACTTTGCCTTAGAAATGTATTCCTCATCTAAATCTTCAGGGGTTAACTGACTTGCTGCCGAACCATGGCGATAATAGTATACACGGATGTCATTGTGTCTTCTCTTTTCTTTAAAATAAATGCCCGTCTGTGCTTGATGAATTACCTTTGTTTGGCTAACATCTATTCCTTCCCCTTTTAAAAAGGATAAGATTGCCCTTCCAAATTCATCATCTCCTACTTTGCTAATCCATCCAACACGATGACCTAGCCGTGCTAGACCAACGGCAACATTGGACTCTGCTCCTCCAATTCTCTTTGTGAACGTACTCGCTTGTCTAATTAGTCCATCACTCGTTGGTGTAAATACAACCATTGACTCCCCGATTGTGATTACATCCATCTTATTCCTCCAACGACATTTTCTCTACATTTACAAAGGATACGAAGCTATCTCACTATCATCTAAACCGACATAACTTTCTGTCTCATCGCTCATGCATTCAATTTCAATGAGCGTCACTTCATTTTTCGTTAGAACAACCGGCAACTGAACGATGCCATTCAACCCTTTTTTACATTCTGTCAAGATATGTGGATGTGCTATCTGCTTTAACGTTTCAATCTGTTTTTGACTTGGAAAACGAGGTCTCCCCATCTGCCTCCACACTCTCCACACATTCCCATGTTGTTCATTAACTATTTGACGCTTAATAAAAATATTTGAAAAAGGAACAGGAATATCGAGCTGTATCGTTCTCTCACATTCCTCTTTGCCCATTACTAAATTCCATAGTATCGCAACAATCGCTCCGTCTTTTCTTTTTGTAATAATCATTTCTGAATCCCGATAAAGCAATTCCTCTCCTAACGCCCGAAAAAATGTAAAAACATGAAATGTTGGTTTCGGAATTAAATGAAATGCAACTAGCCCAAATCCACCATGAAATAGTGATTTTGGAACGTCCATTTCTTCAAACACATCGCTAAATGTCCAATAAGAAAATGAGTCTACATAGTCTCCACCCTCGCTCAAAATGCGAGCAATATATGCCGCATTGAGCGGGGTATCGTGAATCGGATTAATGGGACTATACGATGTATTATACTCTGTAATATGCAAAGGTAAGTGTGGAAATGGGGACTGACGAATCAAGTTGCGAACAGATCGAAATTGCTCAATCATTTCTTCAGGAGGATGAAGTTCTTGATAGTAATGTTCAAACGTTACTTTGTGTGGCGCTTTGGATGTATAGGCATGTCGACTAACAAAGTCAACTGGTACGTCCCGCTCCCCACAAAAGTTAAGAAAATCTACAATCCATTCATCACTTCCCCCACAAATTGCTGGTCCCCCAACTTTCAAACGAGAATCAACACTCTTTACAGCACGTGCTGTCACCTCATACAATTTAAAATATTCTTGTTTGTCCGCTCCCTTCCAAAAAACTTCTAAGTTCGGCTCATTCCATACTTCAAAGGGCCATTTTCTTACTTCCTCTATTCCGTATCTCTGTATGAAATGAGAAACGACTGCAACAATTAAATCTCTCCATTTGTTGTAGTCCTTTGGTGGAGTTACGTTACCCTTCCAATAAAAAACAGTCTGGTCTCCTGAAGCAAGGGCACTCGGCATAAATCCCAATTCAATAAACGGACGTATGTTTAGTGATAAATACGAATCAATGATGCGATCAATGTATGTGAAGTTATAAAACGGTCTCATTTCTCCTGCAACTTCGACCTCTCGATAAATTCCAACATCATCCGAAAGTAAGCCGTGTCCCCTAATGTACTGGAACGATATTTTTTGTTGAACGAATTTTAAATGATCGATATATTCCTTTTGCAAAGCGAGTCCTAATCTCCCTGTTCCAACACAAAATCTCCACTTATCTTGAAACTTTTCATACCCATGTCCCGGTATTTTTACAACCTTCATAAACTCTCTCCTCATTCATAAATTTTTCGTCCGTATTGATCTTTAATGCCAGATTTACGATAAAAATAAGTATTAATAACATCACGCCACTCTTTAGCATGTTCGATTTGAATTGTTAATCGTTCCAATACGTCTTTGTATCGTTTTTCATCAATTTTCCCCTCTAGCTGCTCCCACTTTTTTTTCAACTGCTTGGCTTGTTCCACTCCTTCAAAATGAGTGTCATAAATATGTTGAATGACAGTCTTTCCTGATTTCAGTCGGTGTGAATACGGTACATGGTGAAAAAACAGCAATAATTCATCAGGACAGTCCTCTAACGATTCGTATATTGTAGCGTTTTCTGGAAAGTATTGCGATGCATATCCTGTCCCACTCAATGTTGTCCGATCAACACCAATCCCATGTCGATCCGCGTAATGATACGTTCCCCAATGTGAATATTCATACCCATCCACGTTTGGCCCATAATGATGCCCCGGATTTACCATCCATCCTATTCCAAGAGGAGAAGTGTAATTTTCATAAATTCTCCAAGAAGATAGAAGCATATCGCTAATCAGTTGGATGATTTGTGGATCATCTCCAAATGTTTGTATAATCCATTCCTTCGTAATTTCATCAGCTGATAAACTAGGATTCCAAGCAAGCCGACCGAAACCGTATAAGTTCGCCTGGGCTAACGTATGACCGGTCCAATTCGGCTCATCACCAATATTAGATACTCCTGCCATACCGCTATAGCGATAGTTGAATAAAGAGCCATCGATTACTTTCTTGACCTCTGATCCCTTCCCATTTGCATACGTATCAAATTCCAATACCTCTTTCCAGTGAGGAACGAGATAACATAAATGCTTCTGCTGTCCCGTATATTCTTGTGTAATTTGAACCTCCATCATTTGGTTCGTTCTCGGCATTGCACCAAACAACGGAGAAACAGGCTCCCTAACTTGAAAATCCATTGGGCCGTTTTTAATTTGCAAAATGACATTATCGTGAAACTGTCCATCTAATGGTTTAAAGTGGTCATACGCTGCTTTTGCACGATCTGTCTTTCGATCTCTCCAATCTTGCTGACAGTTATATACAAAACACCTCCAAATAACAATACCTCCGAACGGTTCCAACGCTTCAGCCAACATGTTTGCCCCATCAGCATGACTACGTCCATACGTGAACGGACCAGGTCGAAATTCAGAGTCAGCTTTAACGATAAAACCACCAAAGTCCGGGATGAATTGATAAATACGATGAGCAATATTACTCCACCATTGTTTAACTTTAGAATCAAGAGGGTCTGCCGTTGGAAGCCCTCCAATTTCAATTGGACTAGCATAGTTGATACTCAAAAATGTTTTAATCCCATATGTCCTAAAAATACTAGCTACTTCCGATAACTCTGGTAAAAATTCATCGGTAATTAATTTTGTTTCCGTCTGATGAACATTTACATTATTAACTGTAGATGAGCAAATTTACTAACATAAATTTACAACCAAACAAAAAAGG
>NZ_DAITON010000157.1:0-4452 GCF_036834105.1 Anoxybacillus sp.
ACCAAGGAATCGGGTTCATGTCTCCTTTTTTGTTTGGTTGTAAATTTATGTTAGTGATTTTACTCATCTACAGTAAATAATAGACAAATATTTTGCTCTTTCTTCCTCCTCAAGCGTTGGCCTTCTCGCAATGTCCGCATATCCTTTGACGTACGTCAACGGAGTACGAAGTTCATGAGAAATACTGGCGAGAAATTCGTTTCTTTCTTTTTTTAAGTATTCTAAATCCTTTGCCAACGTTTGAATCGCTTTACCTAGCTGTGCTAGCTCGTCTTTTCCTTTCACTTGCAGACGAACGGAGAAATCGCCCTTGCTTAACTTTTCAGTCGCTCGCTTCATGCGAATGAGCGGAATCGTAATGGCTCTTGATAAGAAGAAAATGGTGATAATCGTTAAACCGACAGAAAGCATACCCGCAATGATAAAATGATGCTTCAGCTGATTAATCATGCGTTGAATGGAAGAAGTTTTTTGAAACATATACACATAACCAGTCATTTTTCCATTAATCCGAATGGGACTCGCTGTAGCAATATATCGCTCGTTTTTCCAATTGTCTTGAATGACTTTTCCATCGTATGGAATATCGTTCAACTTCGTCTGATCAATCCATCGCTTTGCTACTGGGAAAATATGATCTGAAAAATATAATATATCGCCTTTTTCATTTGTAATCGCAACATCCGTCTCCGCCTCAGATTCCATCATGACGACATGTTGCAACGTTATTTCATCATAATGACTTTCCAATACTGCACGGTGATTATTGCCTCGCGCTAATAAATGTTCAAATTCTTCGTGGATTTTTGCGTCGACAAGCGTTACATATAACGCAGTAAATAAGCTCATTTCAATGGCAAACACAAAAACAAAAAACAACAGCCCTAATTTAAGCGAAATTTTTCGCACAAATATTCCTTCCTCACTTATTTTTTCTTCATTATAACAGAAAAAATATGGAGAAAATGTGGAGGGTCACATAAAAAAAGAATCAGAGAATAACCCCTGATCCTTGTGATTGACAAATAGCGTGCCACATCATCGCTTTCCTTTGTATAAGGTAGTTGTACTAATGAGTATGACACCTGCGAGTAAAAAGGAAACATAAGCAACGAGAGGCTCAGTTCCTTGGTTTTTCACCCCGATACCGATAAACGCCCACACAAAAACGAGCGGATATATGTAATTTTCACTCTCCTGTACATATTTTAAAGGGTTTACCTTTTTTTTTATAATCCCCCTCCAGATAGACTCTTAAGAACATCATACCAAATGTTCTCTTTTTGTTGTCTACCTGTAGAGGATAACACCAGATTTAAACTTTTCAAAAAATGTTTGAAGCAACCCTTTAAACAACCTATCGTGGGCGGCTGGTACAATTACATTCCTTCCAAAAACTTCACACACTGTTAATCGAAACTCCCCTCTCTCATCCATAAAATCTTGACTCAAAACTTCTTTTGCTGCCATCTTCATCTCTATATAACCATTGTTTGTCATGGCACCTTTCCATAGTTTTTACGTATCCTTTCTACTTCGCAATTTACCTTTAATTTCGTTGACCTGTAACCCAGTGGAAACGACGATACCTTGTAGTGCTAGTCGAGCGTTAGGGTACAACTATCATCACAAGTTACATATCACTCTTGTTTCTAAATTTCGCTTCTCTAATTTCCCTCTTTGTATTTCTAAGACCAACTACAATAAGCAACATGTATACAATAACAACAATCCCGATACGTAGATAAGGAGGAATGAAATCAAAAAGAGTTGTATAAATAAAGACAAACATTAATAATATAGGAGCAACAACATAAACAATATGACCGGTATCCTTTTCCTTAACAGCATAAAGTAGTTGCCAATAGATAAAAACCACGAGGAAAATTCCGTGTATTTCGTAAGCGCCCACTATAAGCCCTCCTAGTTGCCTGCAACAGAATACACCGTTAAATCCACACCTTCTGCTGCCATCTCCATCTCTCTATAACCATTGTTTGTCATGGCACCTTTCCATAGTTTTTACGTATCCTTTCTACTTCGCAATTTGCCTTTAATTTCGTTGACCTGTAACATAATGAAAATGGCGATACACAATATAGACACAACCACAATTACTAAGAAAGCTATATAAGGGCTAATAAAGTCAGAAATAGGTGTATAAACAAGTACAAATCCCAGGAATGTGGGAATTATTACATAAACATAATCTGTGTCTTTTGTCTTGATGATACGAAACAATTGAACATAGATAAAGACCACAAGGAAAAATCCATATATTTCATAAGCACCCATCACTTGCCCTCCTAGTGTCCTGCAGCTGAGTACCCTTTTCTAAAACCATTCGCAAAGATCGCTACATCAGGTATGAACCCCCATATTCCTATCGCTTTGATCGCTCCTTTAGCTGCTCCTTTGGATACCGTTTGTGTTGCTGCTTTTTCGATCCTTCCAACTTCCAATCGCGTTTTCGCTTTAGATTTCTGTATCTCTACTTCTGCTCTGGCATCTTTAGCTCCCTGAATCCCTCCCCCAACAGCCGAACCTGCCTTACCTAATAAATTCCCTACCCCTGGTAAACTGTCAAATCCATACGAAGCTGCTACATCCTTTAATCCTTGTTTAATTCCTGATTCGATTCTATTCCATGTAGACATTGCTAACCATCCTTTCCACTAGAAATGAAATGTAATGATTTAGTAATGAATAGCTGTAATCCATAGAATCATTTATTTATACAAAAAAGCCTCCTTATCCTTACACATTCCCTAAGAAAAATCCAAACAGTATCTCTTATGTTTTTTGATCAAAATAATAGCTATTAGAATTAAAATACTTCTTACCATACAACAGCTTTTCACGCCTTATACGAAAAGCCCCTTCAGCCAACTTCCTTCCATTTAACAAATACACAAAAAATTTATATTCTTTCACTTTTTGAACATGATTTAAGAGCTGATTGTTCTCAAGTAAAATAACGTGTGCAAAGGTTCTGTGATAATCTTCACTCTCTCCAGCTGGTATAACATCTATACTTCCATATACAATTGTACTATTTTGCTCAACAACAATGACAACAGGCATGTCTTTTTTTATGCAAGAAAACTCCATAAAAACACACAATTCTAGGTCATAAACGCTAAAATCACTTGTCGGATGCACTGGAAAAAGCATCTCTTGGGCATTTTTTCCCACCCCCATACATGTTAAACATCTAACCAAGTGAGTATCCTTAAAATCCTCATTCATTCTTGCTAGTAGGTTGATGTTTATTTCTAAAATTTTTTGTTTTCTAAAAAAAATATTTACTACATTTTCGCCCTTCACATCCCTCTCTTCTATTACATAGTCTAAATTAAAAAAACCATTAGTTGACTCGATACGACAAGAATTTTCCCTGAACTTCACCTCAATCTCCCTTAAAAAAGGTAAATACAATTTCACAACAAACACATCCAATCGTCGTAATATTCACAATAAAATTTTATCCTCATTTTTTTTTTTTTTGTCAATATATTACGATGAAAAATGTAAAATTTAAGTGAGATATCAAAAACAAAAAAGAGGACAGAGGGAAAAGAAAGATAAAAACGCTATTGAAGCTACATTTTGAAATGATGGGTGAATTGTTAGATTTTTTGTTATTAGGTCCGTTTAATTACATCACTGTAAAAAGAAAATTAAAACATCTATAAGAAATAGGAATTATTCCATAACAAAAATCGTTTGACCGAAACGCTATAAAGAATGCATGAAAAGACCACCGCATTGTCACATGCCTATTTCAAGAACAAATTGCCGAAACTCATCTGAAAAAAAATATACAAAACAATATGACGAAGCCATAAGCAAGTACATAAAAATCACCCACGACAAAAGTGGGCGATTTTTATTCCTCGAGCCAAATATCTTTCAATTCCCATGCATCGATAGAACAAACCGTAATATCCCCGCCTTCTGCAAATAGTTCGATACCTTGGCTCGTTTCCGAAGGATATATTCTTCCTGTCATGACAAGTCGACCGTCGTTGACAAATAGTTCGACAGATGAGCGATCGATAAAGAAATGAAACGTAATGACATCTCCTAACTGTCCATCTAGCACCGCTCGACGAATGCCGCCCTCTCCTTGTCCAGAACGGTTTCTGTCAAACGTCATCGTACAGTCTTTCACATCATAGCGGAAAACCGTTTCTTCGCTTCCGTCTTCCGCACAGCGCACTTTCACACCAAATGTGTTCCCTTGAAAATCAGCTAACGAAAAGCGGACGAGCAACTCTAAACGGTCGCCTTTCACAGGCAACGTATATGTACCTTCTCGGATTGAAATCGATTCCATCCGCACGTGATCTTCGCGTAGTAACTGCAATTCCGGCACCGGCTTCATCAAAAGTTTCTCATCATCCGCTAATTCCAAAAGACGCGGTATGGTTAACGCTCCGGCCCATCCGT
>NZ_DAITON010000158.1:0-4436 GCF_036834105.1 Anoxybacillus sp.
GGACAAGCATATATGCAAAAACGACCATTAGCTTTTCGCAAACGGTCGTTTTTTTACATTATCCTACATCTGTCATTTGTCGTTGCACCGTATCGATATCTTCGCGTACTCGTTCAATATCCGCCCCTAAGGCAGCTAATTTTTCATGAAAACGAACGTAACCGCGGTCTAAATGTTTCAGCTCAGTAACGCGCGTATAACCTTCCGCCGCAAGCCCAGCTAAAATGAGCGCCGCAGCAGCGCGTAAATCGGTGGCCGCCACTTCTGCACCTTGCAAATTGCATGGGCCGTTAATAATGACCGAACGTCCCTCAATTTTCATATCTGCATTCATACGGCGAAATTCTTCCACGTGCATAAAGCGGTTTTCAAATACCGTCTCTGTCACCATACTTGTGCCTTCCGCTTTCATAAGAAGGGCCATCATTTGCGACTGCATATCGGTCGGAAAACCTGGATGCGGCATCGTCTTCACGTCGACTGCTTTTAGTTTGTCAGGAGCAATGACGCGCAAACCGCTGTCTTCTTCGATAATCGTGACACCCATTTCCTCAAGTTTTGCGATTAACGACGTTAAATGTTCAGGTACTGCCCCTTGCACGAGGACGTCTCCACCTGTAATGGCAGCAGCAATCATAAATGTTCCTGCTTCAATGCGATCAGGAATAACCGCGTGCTCTGCACCATATAATGTAGTGACACCGTCAATACGAATCGTGCCCGTTCCAGCACCGCGCACTTTCGCACCCATGGCGTTTAAAAAGTTAGCTAAGTCGACAATTTCCGGCTCTTTTGCGCAGTTTTCGATGACGGTTGTGCCTTCTGCCAAAACGGCAGCCATCATAATATTTTCTGTCGCCCCTACACTTGGGAAGTCTAAATAAATTTTTGCACCGCGCAATTTCCCGTTCACTTCTGCGTCGATAAAACCGTTGCCGATTTTCACCGTTGCACCCATCGCTTCAAATCCTTTTAAATGTTGGTCGATCGGTCGTGAACCGATCGCACAGCCGCCCGGCAAAGCGACGCGCGCGCGTCCTTTGCGCGCAAGCAACGGTCCCATTACTAATACAGACGCTCTCATTTTTCGTACATATTCAAATGGAGCTTCAATCGTTAGCTCTCCAGATGCATCCACGACAATGTTGTTGTTGCCAACCGTTACGTCCGCACCTAAATGACGTAACACTTCGCTAATCGTATATACATCGGAGAGTTCAGGTACATCGTGAATGACACTTTTTCCTTCACTCGCTAACAATGTTGCGGCGATAACAGGCAACACAGCATTTTTCGCACCTTCCACTTTCACTGTGCCGCTCAACCGCTTCCCGCCGCGGACGATGATTTTTTCCAAGGCATTCCCCTCCGCGTCCAAAGTCTCTATATTAATATTCAGCTGTAATGATTGGGGTGCCAATGACAACGGTCGTTCGCGCGCCCAATCCGTCTTGTCGTAACGCCAGTTGAAGATTCATTTGTTGTTGTCCGACAGAAAGTGACGTCTTCCACTGCTCAGTATATGCTGAGAGGGAGACAAATGTCTCTTCACGCAATGATTCAATCGGTTGCGCTTGAAACGAAGAAAGCAAGCGAACCGCATTGTCAAACAAAACACCTTTCATCTTACCATCGAATTCCCCTGTAATACAAGTGAAAAATGTAGGTTTTACGAATAATTTTGTCGTTTGTCGGACGAGCGTGCGTTCGATTTGTTTATTCCACGTTGAACCGGTTGCTTCGTATAAAACAAGGACTGTTGGATGATGAGCGACCGTGATGAGTTGAATCGTTTCAACGTAAGCGGAGGTTTCACGTTTGCCAACCATCTTGTGCGGTTCAACCGTCCAACGAAAAGAGGACCATGTTCTCACGTATTGTTGGATCCATGTGTGAGGGTCTGTCGTAAGCACTTGCTCTTTGGCGTAGACGTTCCATCGTTTGAGGTGAATATGATGGGTGTCAAATGCGCCAAGCATGTCGTTGATTTTCGTTATTTCTCCTTCGACACGTTCACTGTCATACATCCGATAACCACTAAATAACAAACAAAAAATAACGAGTGCCAACCATTTTTTTCTCATCTCTTTCCCTTCCTCTCCTTAGCATTTATTGTTGCCAGATCGGAAGGGAACATACGTGAAAAAAATCGACAACACTCGCGGTTAAAATAAAAATGGCAGCTGGCGCGACCAACGTAAATAGTCTAAAAAGAAATGGCTCACTAATGAGCCGATCGCAATCGTCAATAACACGTAAAATACGCGCGCTTGAATGATGCGGTTCGGCTTGAAAATGACTTCTAGTCGGACCGCTTGTAGCGTCCACCATGTTACAGTAATGAAAAATAAATGAGATAATAAGCTAATTAACGCTTCTTGTCCAAATACCTCCATATGCACTCCTCCTTTCACATAAAAAAATGGAAGGGAACACCCCTTCCATTATACGTCTTATTGAAGAAAATCGCTAAAATGCTGAAATGGCGCAAGAAAGTCGTAGGCGATGTTTGGAAACACCCCTAAAGCAACGGTGCCGATGACGCAAATCGCTACAACGGTGATAACGCCAGGTGGCCATTGTAACGGGCGCGTATCTTCAACTGGACGGAAAAACATTTGAACGAAAATACCAAAATAATATACGTACGAAACGACCGTCGTTGCTATCATGACCGACGCGAGCACATAATGAGCAGGCTCGACGATAAACGCTCCGAGGAAAATGTTTACTTTCCCGATAAATCCAGCTGTTCCTGGAATGCCTGCAAGCGAGAGTAAAAAGACCGTCATCGCAACAGCCATAAGCGGCGAGCGACGATATAAGCCGGCGAAGACGCTTATATCTTCATCGTCGTAATGTTTGGAAACGACTTGTAAAATGGCAAATGCTCCGATCGTCATAAACAAATACGCCAATAAGTAAAACCAAATCGCTTCAAACATAAACATCGATAAGCTTGCGAAAGCAACGAGCACGTATCCCGCATGTGCGATGCTCGAATACGCTAGCATGCGTTTGACGTTGCGCTGGCGAAGCGCGATCGTATTGCCGATGATCATCGTTGCTCCCGCTAAAAAAGCGATATACGGCGCAAGCGTTATAAGCATGGAATTCGAACTGTCCGTCGGTATTTGAGCAAATACAGAAACGATGAGGCGCAATACGATGACGAATCCCGCTGTTTTCGATACGACGCTTAAAAAGGAGACAACTGGCGTCGTCGCGCCCTGGTATACGTCTGGCGCCCACATATGAAACGGAGCAGCCGCTAATTTAAACGATAAACCGATAAACGTAAGCAAAAAGGCAAGCGATAAAATGTATTGATGGTTTTCATCGTACGTACTTGCGAGTTGCTGGGCAATTTCTTTTATATTTGTCGATCCAGTAAAGCCAAATATGTAGCTCATTCCGAACAACGTAATGGCTGTTGCGATGCTTCCTGTAATGACGTATTTTAGCGCAGCTTCATTCGCTAACGTATGTTTTTTCCGGATCGCAACAAGAATATAAAAAGAAATGGACAACAGTTCAAGACCGACAAAGAGCGTAATAAGATCACCGCTCGACGCCATCATCATCGCGCCGAGGAGCGCTGTTAAAAATAAGTAGTAAAATTCACCGCGGTAGGCGATGCGCTCATTCGGTTCGTAATGAATCGCAAGAAGTAACACGAGCGCACTACCGATAAGCAATAATGCTTTAAACGATTTGGCGAAAGAGTCAAGGCGGAACGTATCGCCTAGAATCGATGTGACATCACTCGTCCATAGCCCAAGCAGCGAAACGAACGAAACGGCGACGCCAACGAAAGCGAACAGCCCAAGCAGGCGCCGGTTGCGATCTTCGGGCATAAATAGGTCGATGAGCGAGAGCGCAACCGCCACGCCGAGGATGATAAATTCCGGCATCATGACGCCCCATTGATAACTAAGTAATGTTTCGAAATCCATCTCATCAACCCCCTAACCCGTTCATCATCGTTTCAATCGTCGTCTGCAGCGGCATCGCCAACACGTTCGGATACACGCCAATGATAACAATAAACAACAGTAAACTAATCGCTGGCACCCATTCGATACCACGTAAATCGTGGACGTTTGTGACCGTTGTTTGCCCGAATGTTATGCGAAGTACCGCCCGCAACAAGTACACTGCTGTCATAATAATGCCGAGCGTACCGATCGCCGCTAATAAAGGTTCAGCTTGAAACGCCCCAACAAACGCCGTAAACTCGCTAATAAATCCTGACGTTCCCGGCAAGCCGAGCGAAGCCATCGCTCCAGCAAGAATAAATCCTGATGCGTACGGCATCGTTTTCGCCATTCCACCTAAACGGGCGAGCGTCGTCGTGCGCGTCCGCTCGTACATGATTCCAACGAAGAAGAATAAAAACGCCGCGATAAATCCGTGTGACACCGCTTGGAAAATCG
>NZ_DAITON010000159.1:0-4409 GCF_036834105.1 Anoxybacillus sp.
TGACGCAAGAGGAAAAGCCGTGGCAACAAAAAGAGCAAGCTATTCCCGCTATATTTAGCTTGTGGGAGGAAGAGAAAAAGGAGCTCATTCCGCTGTTTGCGGCACGGCAACCGAAACAAGCGAAAGACGCGATGGTTCGAGGACTAAGCTATTTTTTATGTGCGTTATGTTGGCTTAATGGACGAGCGGTCAACAACGTGAACGGTTGGGAAAAGGAAGTGGAATCGTTATTGCTTCGGCCACTTAATGTCGTTGATCGTCTCTCGTTTATTTTCGCGCGCCCCGCGCTCCATCATTCGTTCGTTCAATTGGATGAGTTATTTATTGAATTAACAAAACTGTTTTACAAGCAACTCGCGAAACAAAAAAGAGACTGAGAAAATACCCAGTCTCTTTTTTGTTATTGCCGATTTGTCGCACCATCATTATTTCCATTTCGTTGTTGGTTATTCGTCCCCGATGGATTGTTCGGATTTGGCTCGTTTGGGTTTGTCGGGTTTGTTGGCGTCCCCGGATTGCTTGGATTCGGCTCGTTCGGATTTGCCGGGTTTGTCGGATTTGTCGGATTTGTTGGCGTCTCCGGGGTGTCTCCGTTTCCCGACTGTCCTGGTGACTCATTTTCTTCTGGTTGTTGAGGTTCTTCTTTTGGAATTTGAACGAGCGCTGTAGCAGGAGCGCTACGCGTTCCATCCGCTGTTACAACGTATACTTCCAATAAGTATACCGAGCCTTCTTTTGCCTCAACGGTTAGCTGTGAATCTTTTGTCGTCGCGATCACGGTTGGGGTGCGCCCGTCTATCGTTTGTCGCACTTCAAACGACATGTCTTTTTCTGGATCGATCGTATACGACCATGATAACGAAATCGTTTTTGTCGTCGGATCGTATTGTGCGCGCAAGTCTTTTACTGGTTCTACAACTTCAGGCTCATCTTGGGCAACTTCAGTCGGCTCTTCATATCCGCGAACGAAATATTCATACGTTATTTCGCTTTTTGGCGTATGTTCGCTCGCTAGTTTCGGTGGATTTGTTCCCTTTTTTATAGCGAGCTTGACAACGCTTTTTGGCTGTTTAAAATCGCCACCGCTGCCGTCATCAATGTGGGAGATGACACGTTTAAATAGTTGTTTTGCATATTGTTGTTCAGCTTTTGATAAATATGCTTCGCTACTTTTTTTGCTGAAACCTGTCCAAATGGCCGCTGTATAGTTTGGCGTATAGCCGACGAACCAGCTGTCAGGTACTGCCCCTCTTGCAAGCCCATATTTTCGACGATCTTTTTCATCATAGTTTGTCGTCCCTGTTTTCCCAGCGATATGAAGACCTGGTACGTTTGCTGCTGTCCCTGTTCCAGATTGGACGACCGTCTTTAACATGTCGGTAATCATAAACGCTGTATAGTCTTTCATCGCTGCTTTTGGCTCCGGGCGAAGATCCATTTCTGTTCCATCTGGAAATACAACTTTTTTCACTGCATGCGGTTCAATGTAAACTCCGTTGTTTCCGAATGCGCTATATGCTCCCGCCATTTGTAAAGGGGAGACGCCTTTCCCAACGCCGCCAACGGCATACGCCTCATGCACTTCGTCGAAGCCCATACCGAGCTTATTCGCAAATTCTTTTGCCCGCTCTAATCCAACTTCTTGAAGCGCCTTTAGCGCCGGAATGTTGCGTGAGCGAGCGAGAGCTGTCCGCATCGACATTTGCCCCTCGTATTTGCCGTCCCAGTTTTTAATCGGCGTACCGTCCGAATATTGATATGGTTCATCTTTTAATTGATGATATGTGGACCATTTTAAATATTCGATAGCTGGGCCGTAATCAATAATTGGTTTAATTGTGGATCCCGGTTGCTTCCGTGTATCTGTTGCATAGTTGAACCCGAATGTTACCCCTTCTTCTTTTCGGCCACCGCCGAGGGCGCGAATTTCACCCGTTTTTGTATCTACAACTGCAATACCAGCCTGAAAATCGGCTTTGTTTGTACGAATGACTTCATTGGAATTCAACAACTGTTCCACGTATGATTGAGCATTCGGATCTAACGTTGTATAAATATGCAAGCCAGCTGTAAACACGTCTAATCCTGTTTTTTCTGTCACTTCATCAATGACTTGATCAATAAATGAATCATACGGAATATCGCTTTGCTGCTTATTCTCAGTTAATAGTGATTGAACAGGTACTTTTTTCGCTTCCTCTGCTTCCTCTTTCGAAATAAACCCGTGCTTTACCATGAGCGACAATACGGTGTTTCGACGTTTTTCGGCCGCCTCAGGATGTGTAAATGGGTTATAATTGTTCGGACTTTGTGGAATGCCGGCGAGCAATGCTGCTTCTGGAAGCGTTAATTGCGATAAGTCGCTCTTTCCGAAGTACGTTTCCGCCGCTTTAGCGACACCGTAAGCTCGGCTTGAGTAATAAATTTTGTTTAAATACATCTCCAAAATTTCATGTTTAGAATATTTTTGCTCTAGCCGAATCGCAAGCCATAACTCTTGCACTTTACGCTTCAACGTTTTTTCAGGCGTTAAAAAAGAAAGTTTTACGACTTGTTGTGTAATTGTACTTCCACCTTCTGCTCCAAACCCTTCTCGAACGTTAGCTAGTACCGCTCCGAAAAAGCGCACGATATCAAACCCGTGATGTTCGTAGAAGCGAGCATCTTCTGTAGCAAGTACAGCTTGTTCAAGCACTTTTGGAATATCGTTATACGATACGTAAATTCGTTTTTGTTGCCCGAGTTCCGCCACTTTTTGTCCGTTTGCATCATAAACGATTGAAGCTAAAGGATCGCGTAATAACGTTTCATCAAGCGGTGGGGCATCTTTAATCATCCAAGCAAACGCCGCTACACCTGAGAACATCCCGATCGTCATAATAAGCAACATGATGAGCACAATTTTTTTCATGATCGATCGCCCCCGTTCGCGCGGACGTTGTTTTTTTTGTTCTGCTTGTTTTCGTTCTGTTCGTGAACGATAGTTCGCCATATCGTTCCTCCTATTCTAAAAATATAGTTTGTCCACAATATGAATATAATCGATGCGTGGGTGATAGCCAAGCGGAATGAGATGGCCGCATCGTTCCACTTCCGCCTTTGTCATGGATTTGCGACCACCTTGTTCCTTTCGCTCCCAGTATGCAAGAAGGTGGTGCGCATCCAATAAATATGTTTCATCAAACGTCGTAAAACGCAAAATCACGAAGCAAACGGCTCCGTGGGCTAACACTTGTTTCATATGTTCAATTTGGTGTTTATGAAAGTTTTGAAGCGGAAATGATGTGCGGTTCCGTGTTTCTTTCGCTTCAAAGTCAATATATTTTCCACGGTATACTCCATTATAGTCCGTCGTAGACGGCTGTTTAAAATACGCTTCTTTAATAACAGCAGCACTTCGCTTTGGATAATCAACACGCACAATTTGCACAGGCGTCGGTTTTTTATGAATGACAGCAATGCCTTGGGCTAAGTAATAGGCGTTCGTTTCATTTAAATCCGCCTCAAGCGTCATGCCACGATTCCCGTACGTATCAGAAGTACAAGCGCGCGACGTCTTTCCATCTTCTTTTTTTTCATACGTCCGCCCATTCGGATATTTAAACATATCATCCCCCCTTGAATGTTCATCATTATACCATATGTTTGTATGTTCGTCATTTGCCCGAAAATTAGAAAAAAGCGAGCGTATGAGCTCGCTTTTGCTTATGTAGAAGGACGGTCTGGACCTTCTAGCTTTTTGTCGCCAAAGCCTGTCGTTTCTTCTTGCTTCGGCTTTTGTTTTTTCTTTTGTTCTTTTTTCGCCATCGGAATGCCTCCCTTCGCTTTTTTATTTTGGCCGACCATATGAAAAACATACGCATCCGCTTGTCGAATTTTGTACATGTAACACTTTGTTTGCCGAATTTTTTCTAGTTTTGTCAATCGAGAAGGGAGGAAAGCGTAAATGGCGAATGTGTATAGCAAAGGACGAAAGGGGAGTTGGAGGATGGAACATATTCACATGCAATTGCAACAATTGTTCGAAGAAGTTGAGCAGTTAGAAAATAAATTAAAAGAGCGCACAACCGAACAAACGAATGCGCATTACGATATGCAGCAAACGAGCTTACAACATATTGCACACCAACTCGACAACATGGAACAACGAATCGAAAAAAAAGAAACGTATATGTTCGTTCCTGCGATATAAAAAGGTGGCGCGTTGGCCACCTTTTATTCTTTTACACGTTCAATTGTCACTGGGCGATGTGTTTCGTTTGCTACTGTGTCAATGGCATAGTCGACGATTTCATTTTGCTTTGGTACGACTGGTTTTCCGTTTTTTGGTTTCTCGCTTTCATGTCCTTTTTTCTTATGATGAAAATGAACGCCTCGACCCATGTTTTTGCCTCCTTTTTCATGCTAAC
>NZ_DAITON010000160.1:0-4407 GCF_036834105.1 Anoxybacillus sp.
GGCACCCCTAAGATGCCAAGAAACCTTGATATATCAACATTTTTAGAGGGAGGATTTTTGTAATAAGTGCATAACATTAACAGTAAGGAGTATAAAAAGGGAGTGAGCGGCATGTATCGTGGTCAAATTTGTGGAAAAGAAGTCATCATTAAGTTAAGCAATCATGTACGAAAGCAAAAAGTCGATCAAGAAAAGCTATATCAAACTGTGTTAGCATTTAGCGAAGCAGCATTTGAACAACAGAAAGAACAATTTGGCATTGTAAGCAATCAAGGGTTTATCGTCGCCTCCGTCGAACAACATGATTTGCCTGTGATTTCGGTAGATTATATCATTCCTTCTCAACATGTATATGATTAAAGCCCAGATCATCCTGGGCTTTAACTATGATAGGTGTTATTTCGTGATTCATAAATTTTTTATGGAAAAGAACTGTGAAAATATGTATGATCATAAATATATGAGGATAAAGGTGGGAAGATATGATGATGAAACGATGGACGATTCAAACAACGAAGCGGGATGAATTTGTAGATGTTACTTCGTTTGTTCAATCATTTGTCACAGAAAGTGGGGTACAAGAGGGGATTGCCGTTGTTTATTGTCCGCATACAACCGCAGGAATTACGATAAATGAAAATGCTGACCCAGATGTGAAACGAGACATGATTCGCCGTTTTGATGAGTTGTACCCATGGCATCATGCGCTTGATCGGCATAGTGAAGGAAATACTGCGGCACATATGAAAGCAAGCACGGTTGGATCCTCAGCGCATGTTATTGTCACAAAAGGACAGCTGCTTCTTGGGACATGGCAAGGCATTTATTTTTGCGAGTTTGACGGACCGAGAACGCGCACATTTTATGTGAAGGTGATCAAAGGATGAACGGACAACGTATTTTGCCTGCTGTACGTTCGATGAAAGATTTTGATAAACTCATCAAAATGAATTATGAGTATGGGGTATTTTTAGATATTCATATCGGTATGCTGAAAAGTGTGTATACATACGCAAATGAGCATGGCAAAAAAATGTTTCTTCACGTCGATTTAATCCAAGGGCTAAAAAGTGATGAATATGCGACGGAATTTTTATGTCAGCTCGTCAAACCATATGGATTGATTTCGACAAAAAGCAGCGTAATCACGAAAGCGAAACAAAAAGGCGTGATCGCGATTCAACGAACATTTATTATTGATTCGAATGCGTTTGAACGAAGCGTTCAACTTGTAGAAAAAACAAACCCGGACTACATTGAAGTGTTGCCAGGTGTTGTTCCGAAAGTCATCTCTCAACTTCACGAACGAACGGGGAAAGACATTATCGCTGGCGGATTAATAGAAAATGAAACAGAGGTTGAAGCAGCACTTGCCGCAGGGGCTGTTGCAGTAACGACATCCAATGTCGAACTTTGGCGATATTTCGAGCCAAAATAATGCAAAAAATCCATTGACACCGTTTTCAATATTAATTAAAATTGTAAACAAGTTAATCAACTTTGTGACGGAGAAAAGGAGACTCACGCATGTTCCATGTAGGCGGGATATGTGTGGGTCTTTTTGTTTCTGTCAAAAAAATAGCAAAGGGGAGGAGAGGCTATGACACCATTTATAGCCGAAGTTTTAGGAACAGCACTATTAATTATTTTTGGAGGAGGGGTTTGTGCATCAGTTAGTTTGAAGAAGTCGTTTGCCCAGAATGGCGGTTGGATTGTGATAGCAATGGGGTGGGGACTCGGAGTAGCCATTGCTGTATATGTAGTCGGACAATATAGTGGAGCTCATTTAAACCCTGCTGTTACATTAGGGTTAGCATTTAATGGAGATTTTCCATGGAACCAAGTTCCTGAGTATGTTTTAGCTCAAATGATTGGCGCAATGATTGGCGCAATATTTGTATTTTTATACTATTTGCCACATTGGAAAGAAACAGAAGATCCAAATGTGAAACTCGGTGTATTTTCTACGGGTCCAGCAATTCCACACCGTTTTGCGAATTTACTTAGTGAAATATTGGGGACATTTATTTTAATTCTCGGAATTTTAGCAATCGGAGCTAATAAGTTTACGGAAGGTTTGAATCCATTAATTGTTGGATTTTTTATAGTCAGTATAGGCCTTTCTTTGGGAGGAACCACTGGGTATGCAATTAACCCAGCAAGGGATTTAGGACCAAGAGTTGCCCATTTTATATTACCGATACCTGGTAAAGGTAAATCTAATTGGGGTTATGCTTGGATCCCAGTTATTGGACCTTTGTTAGGTGGTTCACTAGGTGGACTTTTTTACAAAGCGGTGTTTAAAGGTCAAGTGACACAATCGTTCTGGTATGTTCTTGTCTTAACAGCAGCTATTTTAACGATGGCTTTTTTAGTAGAACAGAGAAAAAATGACAATGCGCAAGTTAGAAGTAAAGTAACTATATAGTCATTAGTAGAAGAAAATTAAGGAGAGGAGAAAGAAGTATGGATAAGTACATTTTAGCTCTTGATCAAGGAACGACGAGTTCACGTGCCATTTTGTTTAATCAAAAAGGGGAAGTTGTGCACATTGCTCAAAAAGAATTTACACAATATTTCCCTCAACCAGGATGGGTTGAACATAATCCAAATGAAATTTGGGGATCAATTTTAGCTGTTATTGCAACAGTATTATCAGAAGCAGCTGTTGAGCCGAAACAAGTTGCTGCCATCGGTATAACAAACCAGCGTGAAACGACAGTCGTGTGGGATAAGCAAACAGGCCAGCCAATATATAATGCCATCGTGTGGCAATCGCGCCAGACAGCACAAATTTGCGAAGAGTTGAAAAAGAATGGATACGATGACCTATTTCGTCAGAAAACAGGTTTGCTAATCGATGCGTATTTCTCAGGAACAAAAGTTAAATGGATTTTAGATCATGTTGCGGGGGCACGCGAAAAAGCAGAACGTGGGGATCTGTTGTTTGGAACAATTGATACATGGCTCACTTGGAAATTGTCCGGAGGGAGAGCACATGTGACAGACTACTCGAATGCGTCAAGAACGTTAATGTTCAACATTTATGAGCAGAAGTGGGATGATGAACTTCTTAACATTTTGCATGTGCCAAAAGCGATGCTACCAGATGTTCGACCATCTTCACAAATTTACGCACATACAGCACCGTACCATTTCTTCGGGCAAGAAGTACCGATCGCTGGAATTGCAGGGGATCAACAGGCAGCTTTGTTTGGGCAAGCGTGCTTTGAAGAAGGTATGGCGAAAAACACGTATGGAACAGGTTGTTTTATGTTGATGAATACAGGGGAAAAAGCCGTGCAATCGGATCATGGTTTGTTAACGACGATTGCATGGGGAATTGATGGAAAGGTCGAATATGCGCTAGAAGGAAGCATTTTCGTTGCTGGGTCTGCCATTCAATGGTTGCGAGATGGGCTAAGAATGATTAAAGAAGCGAAAGATAGCGAAGTATATGCAGTAAAAGTACACTCGACGGATGGGGTATATGTTGTACCAGCGTTTGTAGGCCTTGGCACACCATACTGGGATAGTGATGTACGAGGTGCTGTATTTGGTTTAACGCGTGGAACAACGAAAGAACATTTCATTCGTGCAACACTTGAGTCACTCGCATACCAAACGAAAGATGTATTAACAGCCATGGAAGCGGATGCAGGTATTACGTTGAAAACGTTACGAGTGGATGGTGGGGCTGTAAAAAACAACTTTTTAATGCAGTTTCAAAGCGATATTCTTGGCGTACCAGTCGAGAGACCGATTGTGAATGAAACTACCGCCCTCGGTGCTGCTTATTTGGCAGGTCTTGCAGTTGGATATTGGGAAAGCAGAGAAGAAATTGCGAAACAGTGGAATATTGAGCGTGCTTTCGAACCAAAGATGAGCGCTGATGTCCAACAACGATTATATGATGGATGGAAAAAAGCCGTGAGCGCGGCACAAGCGTTTAAATAAAAATAAAACCGGCTGCTTTTTAGGCAGTCGGTTTTATTTTTATTCTACATTATTCAATAAAACTATGTTCTAAATAATCAAAAAGAAAAACAAAATATTTCGTCAATATAACCGTTTCCATAGCGAAAAAAATGTGCTATTATAATCAACAAAAAGAAAAAATTTTGTTTTCTGAAGAAATGTGAGGGCTATATGGTATACGATGGAATTATTTTAGGTATTCTCATTGGTTTATTTCGTGGAGGAAATTTTAAAGGTATTGCGACTTTAAAATTGAAAGGCGGCTGGATTTTTCCTATCTTGTTGCTTGTGCAATGGATTTTCTTCTTATTGCAGGATCGCATCGCCATATTAGCGAATATAAGCAATATCACGTTTATTATTATTTACATCGTTGGATTAACATTCATTTGGCTTAATCGTCATTATCCAGGGATGAAAACGATTTTT
>NZ_DAITON010000161.1:0-4397 GCF_036834105.1 Anoxybacillus sp.
CGAATTTCCAATTTCGATGATTTTTCACCTTGACATATTACCGCAGGACTTCATGTTGTCTACATTACACTATACTAAACAATAACGGTTTGTACAATATGTTCAATAAAAAATCTTTATTCGACAACAAAACGGGGAGATGTGCTCCCCGTTTCTTATTTGTTTAATAATGCTTTGACGCGCGCAACGACATTTTCCACTGTAAATCCATATTCTTGCATAATTTTTTCTCCAGGTGCGGAAGCGCCGAAGCGATCAATAGCTAAAATATCACCCTCATCACCTGTGTAGCGCTCCCAGCCTAGCGATGCCCCCATCTCAATGGCAAGACGTTTTTTCACACGTTTTGGAATTACACTTTCTTTATATTCAGCTGGCTGAGCCTCAAAACGATCCCATGAAGGCATGCTTACAACAGAAACATGGATGCCTTCGTTCGCTAACACTTTCTGAGCCTCTACCGCCAAGCTAACTTCTGAACCTGATGCAAGCAATAACGCTTGTACCTCTCCTTTTGCTTCAGAAACGACGTAAGCCCCCTTTTTCACTCCTTCATAAGCACGCTCAGCTGTCGTAGCTAGCGTAGGGAGATTTTGACGTGTCAATACGAGTGCTGTCGGACGGTCCGTAGACTCTACTGCCAAGCGCCATGCTGCCGCTGTCTCATTCGCATCTGCTGGACGGATGACGCATAAATTCGGCATCGCTCTTAATGAAGCAAGCTGCTCAATCGGCTCATGCGTTGGACCATCTTCCCCAACAGCAATGCTATCGTGCGTAAGTACGTATGTGACAGGCAATCCCATCAGAGCAGCAAGACGAATGGCTGGACGCAAATAGTCCGAGAAGACAAAGAACGTACCACCGTACACTTTGACCCCACCATGAAGCGCCATACCATTGAGTGCCGCTCCCATGGCAAATTCGCGCACCCCAAACCAAATGTTGCGACCCTCATAGCTTCCTGGCAAGAAATCCCCAGCACCTTTAATTAACGTTTTATTTGAACCGGCTAAATCTGCAGATCCACCTAAAAATTGTGGCACGACTTTCGCGATTGCGTTTAATACTTCACCGGAAGAGGCACGTGTTGCCAAGCTTTTTCCTTCCGCGTATGCTGGCAATGCTTTTTCCCAACCTTCAGGCAGTTTACCTTCAATAGCCATGCGCAATTGCTTTGCTAAGTTCGGGTACTCTTTCTCATATTCGGCAAACAACGCATTCCACTCTGCTTCTTTTTTCTCGCCTGCTTCTTTTACAACCTTTTCAAAATGGGCATACACTTCGTTTGGAACGTAAAAATCTTCTTCAAATGTCCAGTTATATGCTTCTTTCGTTAGTTTAATTTCATCTTTACCGAGCGGCGCACCATGTACATCTGCTGTTCCTGCTTTGTTCGGAGAACCATAACCAATCGTTGTCTTTACCTCGATTAACGTTGGGCGGTCTAAATCTTTTTGAGCTTCAGCAATGGCTTGAGCAACCTCTTCAATATTGTTGCCGTCTTCTACGCGAATGTACTGCCATCCGTACGCTTTAAAACGTTGTTCTACGCTTTCTGAAAACGAAAGATTTAATTCGCCGTCTAATGAAATATCATTTGAATCATAAAGAACGATGAGACGACCAAGTTTCAAGTGTCCCGCTAGCGAAGCAGCCTCTGCAGAAACACCTTCCATTAAGTCACCGTCGCCACAAATGGCATATGTAAAATGATTAATGATTTCGAATTTGTCCTTGTTGTATGTAGCTGCTAGATGACGCTCTGCCATCGCCATTCCGACAGCCATCGCAATTCCTTGACCAAGCGGTCCAGTCGTCGCTTCTACCCCTGGTGTATGACCATACTCTGGGTGGCCCGGTGTTTTACTCCCCCATTGACGAAACTGTTTAATGTCTTCCATCGTGACGTCATAACCACTCAAATGAAGCAAGCTATACAATAGCATCGAACCGTGTCCAGCTGACAATACAAAGCGGTCACGATTAAACCATTTTGGGTTGCGTGGATTATGGTTCATAAACTTTGTCCATAACGTATACGCCATTGGTGCAGCTCCCATCGGCATCCCAGGGTGCCCTGAATTCGCCTTTTCAATTGCGTCGATCGACAATGTACGAATCGCAGCAATCGATAGTTGTTCAATCGTATGTGTCATCGTCTTCATCCTTTCGTTTGTAAACATTCTCATTCTTTATGATATAGAAAAGTGCATGAAATGTACAATGTTTCACAACACTTTTTTTGACAAACTGACGAAAAAAGAGAACATCACTAGTATGTTCTCCACAATATTCACATTAATGCAGTCGTTTTTTCTTGCTTTCCTTTAATTTTTTTGGCGTGACATCATTTCCGTTAGGATCAATAACTTTTACATGATGCAATGTTTCGATCATCGACGCACGGAACGCCGCAATATACTCCGTTCGGAGCTGCAATTGTTCTTGTTTCTCTTCATCTGTCAAACCTTCTATTTTTGCTTTTTTAGCTAATGCATTAATTCGTGCAATTTTTTCAGCAGATAACATCCATCTCATTCCTTTGTACGAAATTACTTTTTATCCGTATCATCATACAAAAATTTTTCATCGTTGACAAGCTGCTCATATTCCTTATATCTTCGGTGAACGGTCGCTTTTGATACATCGTATCCAAATGAGCGAAGCATAGCAGCAATTTCAGCAAACGTTAAACCGTTTTGACGTAAACGAACAATATCTTCAATTGGCACATCTTTTCGATCTCGTCCAGCATGTTCGCCAACGTTGCGCAAATTATTTTCCGGTCGATAGCCATTTTGAACAGCTCTTTGCATCCCACGTTTAATTTTTAAGTTATGTATTTTTCTTTGATACTCTTCCACGATGCTAATGATTTCCAAAACCATTGAGTCCGCTTCTGATAACTGGAGCTCCCCACGATGGCTTACTGTATAGACGCGAATACCTTCTTTTTGTAAACAACGAAGAAGCGCAATTTTTGCATTTCCTCGCCCAAGTCTTGTTTCATCTTGAACAAGAACGACATCAATACGATGTTGTTTGATTGCATCGAGCAACTCCATAATTCCCGCGCGCTCAATATCATAACCGCTTGCTTGCTCTTGAATAATTTTGACAACATTTATGTCATATTCTTTTGCAAGCTGTTTAAGTTCTTCTTCTTGTCTTTGCAACGATGTTTCTTGCTCCTGCTTCGTCGTGCTTACACGACAATAAATAATTGCGTTCATTCGCCATCCCTTTCTACCGACTATTGTTTGTTAGCAACAAGCTGGTTCTCGCCATTTGATTTTAACACAGGGATCACGATTTTCTCACCAACAATTAATCGGTCGTCTGAGCGTTGATTGACTTCCATGACCCATTGGATAAATTGTTGATGGGACAATCGATGTTCATGTTTATACTTATCTGCCAATTCCCATAATGTATCACCAGCTGATACGGTAATTTCAACATATTTTTCTTTATCAACAGATTGTGTTACGTGTAAAAACGCCCACACAAACAACGTACTAAATAAAACCATCATCACGCAATGTATTTTTCCCATACCATCTACCCCCTAATGTAGAACGTTTGTTTGTATTCATCATAACGAGAACTTTTGTTCGTGTCAACCGTTTTTTTTCGAACTTATGTTTGTATTTATACGCAAATATATGTTATAATGTGTGCAAAGATTGAACAGGAAGAGGTGTATAATAATGGCGAAATTATCAAAACGACAACAACAAATTTTGGACTTTATTAAACAAGAAGTTCGCACAAAGGGATATCCACCATCGGTGAGGGAGATCGGGGAAGCGGTCGGTTTAGCATCGAGTTCCACTGTTCACGGACATTTAGCGCGTTTAGAAAGCAAAGGATTCATCCGCCGAGATCCAACAAAGCCTCGTGCCATTGAGATTTTAGATGACTATGAATCCATTCCAAATGCAACCGTCATCAATGTTCCGATTGTTGGGAAAGTCACAGCCGGACAACCCATTACCGCAATCGAAAACATTGAAGAATATTTCCCTCTTCCGGAGCGATTCGTTTCACCAGATGATCAAGTATTTATGCTACAAATTGTCGGAGAAAGCATGATTGAGGCTGGTATTTTAGATGGAGATTACGTGATCGTCCGCCAACAACAAACAGCGAATAACGGGGATATCGTTGTAGCCATGACAGAGGATAACGAAGCAACAGTAAAGCGCTTTTTTAAAGAAAAAGACCACATTCGCTTGCAACCTGAAAATTCATCCATGGAACCGATTATCGTCCAAAATGCTACCATTCTAGGGAAGGTCATAGGTGTGTACCGAACTATTCACTAATAACATCAAATTCAATCGAGTAGGAGGAGGTGATTAACCTCCGTCCTCTCACACCACCGTACGTAC
>NZ_DAITON010000162.1:0-4374 GCF_036834105.1 Anoxybacillus sp.
CATAGAAAGTTTATCTCTAGCTTTTACGCTGCTGTTTTGTTCAGTTTTCAAGGAAGATTAAGGACATGTTTCATGATACTATAACGCGATCTACTTGTCAATACTTTTTTTAATATCAACAACGACGTTTATTAATATACCATGAACACTTATATTCGTCAACAAAAAAATAAACGGATATGTCCGTTTATGAAATGACATATTGTTGAATAAAAATGAGCGCTACGATACCGGGGATGCCTAAAAAGCCAGTAACAGTTACTGTAAACAAATTGATTGGTAAATGAATACCAGCTACATCTCCAGCAATATTAATTAAAAAAATGAATAAAGCTCCGATTACGACACGAGCAATTCCTTCACCGACCAGTCGAATCAAACGTACCGGAATACCAACAAGCAAAATGATGACAATAAGACTAACGATTGACACGACGACGACCGTTTCATTCATATCTCCCTCTCCTTCAACCTTTTTATTTTTAAATATATGTCTACCTTCTTTCTGTATGACAAGCCTAAACAAAATAGGGAAGGAATTATCCCTTCCCAATTGATACTTTTCGCTTTTTCGCTTCTCGAAGGAGAAATAAATATTTTGCTTCAGCAATTTTTAAATCAAATATGATTTTGTCTGAAGGCTCAACGCTTTTGTCTATTAATTGCTTCTTGCCCATCCATTCATCTCGATAACGTTGTAACCTTTCAATGAGTTGGTCGTTAAATTGTTTACGTAGCCACCCTTTTCGTTTCCAAAACACTACAATTCCCTTCTTCCTTCAAGAGCTTTAGATAGCGTCACTTCATCAGCATATTCTAAATCCCCGCCAACCGGCAATCCATGAGCGATGCGAGTAATTTTTACACCTGTCGGTTTCAACAAGCGTGAAATATACATAGCCGTTGCTTCTCCTTCAATGTTCGGATTCGTCGCTAAAATCACTTCTTGAACGGTCTCATCTTGAAGACGTCTGAGCAACTCGGCAATTTTAATATCTTCAGGACCAATCCCTTCCATAGGGGAAATCGCTCCATGTAATACATGATAAAGTCCGTTATATTCTTTCATTTTCTCCATAGCAATAACATCTTTCGGATCTTGAACAACACAAATAATCGAACGATCACGCTTCGTATCTTCACAAATATAGCAAGGATCTTTATCAGTAATATGACCGCACGAAGAACAATATGTTAAATTTCTCTTTGCGTTGACGAGCGCTTTCGCGAAGTCTAATACGACATCTTCCTTCATATTTAAGACAAAAAACGCCAGACGGACGGCCGTCTTCGGTCCGATGCCTGGCAACTTCATAAAGCTGTCGATTAATTTCGATATCGGCTCTGGGTAGTACATGTTAGCCTCCTAGAATAACCCCGGTATGTTCAGTCCTTTTGTGAACTGTCCCATCGTTTCCGCTGTCAACTCATCTACCTTCTTTAACGCATCATTTGTTGCAGCGAGCACTAAATCTTGTAACATGTCGATATCTTCTGGATCTACGACTTCTTCCTTGATTTTTACTTCTAAAATTTGTTTATGGCCATTAGCGACGACGGTAACCATTCCGCCTCCTGCCGTACCCTCAACTGTTTTTTCTGCTAACTCTGCTTGCGCTTTCTCCATATCCTTCTGCATTTTTTGCATTTGCTTCATCATTTTTTGCATATTTCCCATTCCACGCATCATTTCCATCATTCCTCCATTACTCTTTAATTTCAATTAAATGTTCACCAAATAACTTTTTCGCTTCCGCAATAAACGGATCTTCCTGTCCATGACGCTCCTCGTCATTCGTTTGTTGACGAATGAACTGCTCGCGAATTTGAACCCATTCACTTTCTGGAACAGGAATCGTATCGAGCTTCTTCCCTGTTAAGTCGAACAGTACTTGCTCTAAATTATCTTTAACATAGTTACTGTTATCAGCAACCATTTTACAATGAATTTCATATTTAAATTTTAACACAAAAGCCGTGCTACTTGCTGCTACAGGCTCACTTTCTTGCAATAACGCTGCATGCGATACTTTATTTTGCTTTTTCAATAAATCGAGCACATGTGTCCAATTTCCTTTGACGAGAGACAAATGCTGATGTGTTGCTTGGCGAAGCACTTCATGAATACGCCCTATCGGTACTTTATAATCTGTTCGAATATTTTTCACCGTTCTTTTCACTTGCTCGTTCGCTTCTGCAACAACGGGCTTCGCACCCATTTCCTTTAGTTTCGCCAACTGTTCTTCAAGTTGTTTCACCTTCTCCTCTAGTGAAGATGAAATTGAAGCTTGTACCGCACGCTCCTCTTCATAGCAAAGCTTCACGATTGCCACTTCCATATGGACACGTGGATGGTTTGTCAGGCGCATGTCGTGTTGGCTCTTACTCAATAAATCGATCGCTTCGTATATAAGTGACGTCGGAATCATATTTGCAAGCTCGCGAAATCGCTCATCGACGAGCACGCGATGTGTAGCATCTTCTAGCTGTGGCGCTGCTTTATATAAAAGCATATCCCGATAGTAGTAGATTAAATCTTCGACAAGGCGGTTCGGATCTTTCCCCTGCTCCATGAAATGTTGGAAAATACGCAACGCCTCCACAGTTTTCTTTTCATATATCGCACAAATGAGTTCTGCAATTTTCCGCTGTGAAACCGCACCTGTAACCGCTAACACATCCTCGAGCAATACGCGATCATCGCTAAAAGAGATAGCTTGATCGAGCAAGCTTAGGGCATCGCGCATTCCACCATCAGCAGCGCGCGCAATAGCAAACAGCGCCTCCTCCTCCACATCGATACTTTCTTCAGCAACAACCGTTTTCAGCCGGGAGACAATGTCCTTCAACTCAATGCGCCGAAAATCAAATCGTTGGCATCGCGAAACGATTGTTAATGGAATTTTGTGAGGCTCTGTTGTCGCTAAAACGAAAATGACATGCTTCGGAGGTTCTTCTAATGTTTTTAACAAAGCGTTAAACGCCCCAATAGACAACATATGCACTTCATCAATAATATACACTTTATAAGGCGCTGAGGTCGGGGCGAATTTCACTTTCTCACGAATATCACGGATTTCATCTACCCCGTTATTTGATGCGGCGTCAATCTCTAACACATCAGAAATAGAACCGTTCGTAATGCCTAAACAAGTCGGACATTCGTTGCATGGCTCTGCCGTTGGACGATGCTCGCAGTTGATCGCTTTAGCGAAAATTTTAGCTATGCTCGTTTTTCCAGTTCCACGCGGACCTGAAAATAAGTAGGCGTGGGAGATTTTTTGTTGAAGCAGGGCATTTTGCAACGTTTTTGTAACGTGTTCCTGACCGACAACATCTTTAAAGCTTTGCGGTCGGAAAACACGATATAAAGCTTTATAACCCACGAAACTGCCCTCCTCTTTGCTCATATCTTGTTCATTATATCATTAAAAATCATATGAAAAAAGCACTTGCCAACCACGCAAGTGCTTTTCATCCGCTTTATGTAAATTGCCGTGCACCCTCTGTCGACTAGCTGCCATAAACGTTACTAGAGCAGTTAGCTCGGTTCAGGCGCCCCTGCGGCACATGGGATGGTCCGCTTACTGCTGCTTCCTTCCGGACCTGACAGGGTTCACGGATTCCCATTGCGCAGGACCCAAACGTCAACACCACTTACTCTAGGCAGACTCTACAGCAAACTAGCCTAAAGAGGGAATTCAGCCTCGCTAGAGCGGATTGCGAGTACAGGGCACCGCTACCTCCCCGCTTAGCACGGCAATGCGTTATCGCTAACGCAAGTATAAGTATATCTCTTTTTTATACAAATTGCAACGACTACACCATGGAATTTAATTGGAAGAACAACTATTTTTTTTCTCTTTTTTTTGTTGACGCAAGCGCCGAAAAAACTGACTTAATAACTCACCGCATTGCTCAGCTAACACTCCACTGACAACTTCCACTTGGTGGTTAAACCGCGGCTCGTGCAATAAATTCATTAACGTTCCTGCACAGCCCCCTTTTGGATCATTTGCACCAAACACAACCCGTTTAATACGCGAAAGAACAATGGCACCAGCGCACATCGCACAAGGTTCTAACGTTACATACAACGTCGTTTGTTCGAGTCGCCACGTACCTAGTTTTCGACATGCTTCATCAATAGCTAAAATCTCTGCATGAGCAATGGATCGTTGATCTCGTTCACGCAAATTGTGAGCCCGCGCAATTACCTCATCATGATATACAAGGACAGCACCGATTGGCACCTCTCCTATTTCCTCTGCCCTTTTTGCTTCTTCAAGCGCTAAACGCATATAATGCTCATCATTTCTCATCTTTAAAACTCCCGTACTTTTTTATCATCATAGAGTATATCAAAATAAAAAA
>NZ_DAITON010000163.1:0-4319 GCF_036834105.1 Anoxybacillus sp.
TTTTCCTGTAACAAGTCGCTCATCGGTACTTTTCATAGAATTTTTGACACTACCCGATACATAGTAATCCTACTATAGCAAACATACACACAAAATTCTATCGAAATATGTCAAAAATAAAAAAAGATGAAGCTAGATGTATTCTTGCCACATACAAACCGTACGTTCTCATTGTGATATAATGTAGAAAAAACAAAGAAGGGATTGAGGGCGATGGAAAAAGTACAATCCGGGCGTCTGTATTCGTATAAAGATATTCAACAGTGGGAAGGGAATTGGGAGCTAATTGACGGTATTCCTTATTTGCTTGCATCACCTTCGTATGTCCATCAATATGTTGTTGGTGAACTGCATCTCGCCTTAGCTCCTTACTTCAAAGTACGAGGATGCCACCTCATCTTATCTCCATTTGACGTGCAATTCGATACAGCTAAAAATGAAGAAGAAGCACAAACAGTTGTGCAGCCAGATTTATTCGTTATTTGCAACGTAAATCAATTGAAGAAAAAACGAGTACAAGGTGCACCCGATCTCGTAATCGAAGTGTTATCCGCTAGCACCGGATTGAAAGATCGAAATCAAAAGTACTATTTATATGAGACAAATGGTGTGAAAGAGTATTGGATGGTCGACCCGAGCAATCAGACGATTGAAGTCGTCGCCTTGGAAGACGGGCGGTTTCAAAAACGAGCAGTATTCGGTCCGAAAGATGTGTTAACGTCTTTTTTGTATCCAGATTTAGCAATTTCGCTTAGTTCCATCTTGCATATGGATGATGTGGAGTAATTATAAAGCCGGTTTGGAAACCCTAGCCGGCTTTTCATTTTCTCACATTTAGTCGCTCCCACAATTTCCGTCTATGCACGTGCTGTCTTCTTCCGCCAACAATTGAATACTATTTTTCACGTGGCGGAGAATTTCATGGCATTCATTGATAATTACTGCCCTGGCACATTTGCATCATATTCCCCTCTTTTTCTTCCCTCCGTCATTTGTTTCCAAACGGATCCTTTTGCTTCTTCCCCACTTTCGATTCGCTCGATGGCCATTTTTACTTGCATGCTTACTTCAAATTCTGGATCGTTTTCGGCTGCTTTTAACGCAGGCAAGACGGAGTCATCGCCGTTTTCGTATAAAAACATCGCAGCACGCCAGCGAACGAGCTTGCTTGCATCTTTTAGCGCTTCGACCATCACAGGGATGGCCTCCACGTCCCCAATGTCAGACAAACAGTCACCAGCTGTACGACGCACAGAAACAGCTGGATCTTTTAATGCTTCATACAAATATGGCAGCACACTTTTTCCGCCAATCATTCCTAAATAGGCAGTCGCTAAGCGACGAATCGCCACTTTCTCGTCTTTTAACGCCTTTGCCAATACGGGCAAGTCGGTTTCCGTCGGCTCTATCATTTGCTCTAACGCTACATACCGTTTCGTCCAATCTGGGTCATCCAACATTTGTTCCGTCACTTGAACACTTGTTCGTTTTTGCGTTTTCCCCTGCTCTCCTTGTTTAAACATGTGTACGAACCGTTCGAGCCGTTCTGCAGGATAAGCGGCAGACAACTCCTCTACGACTTCGGCACCGATTTCTTCAAACGTCCCGTATCGAACACCCTTTTCGACCCATTTTCGCTCCATGACAATATTCCCTGCATGTTTTTGCGCCTCTAACACCGCATCGACAAACGGTTGGGGCAACCCAACTCGTCTCTCTTCATGACCGTTCGTTAACTTCACTTGCATCGGTAAGCCATAAAGCATTTGCACATACACTTTCACTTCGCCAAAATGATCGTTGCGTACGGGTTCATTGTCTTGGAGCTTATCCACCTGTTCACCAAACACTTCGCGCACTTTTGTTAAAATCGGTTTCCAATCATATTTCGCATGCCGTTCGACAGCTAAAAAATCAGCGACATGATAAATACCCTTCACCCCTTCGATTTGCAGCAATTGCTGGATGATATTAGGGGCATGTGCCGCTTGCTCGGGTTTATAGTTATAACTTGTGCCAAATGGAAGCTCTTCATCGAGCAACACTTTCATTGTATTAGGACTTGGCGTCGGCTCAATCGATTGAATTTTCATTCGTTTCTCTCCTATCCTCTACAAAAAATACCTCGTAACTCCATTAAAAAGGAAGGAACAAAGAAAAGCAAAAGTTTCGCTTAATGAAAATGTGACAAGCATAAACAAAAGCGGATAGGGACATAGAACAAATCATAGACGAACTGTTAACAAATGACGTTCATTGATTTGTTTGGATCAAAAACAACAAAATATTGCTTTCTTGAGCGATGAACGATCATTAGACTATGATTTATTCTCACACAACAATTGACAAATAGGCGGTGCGAACATGCACCGCCTATTTGTATATATTTTGCATTTATTCTAAATCTTCTTTCCACTCGTCTAAAAAACAGAGATGCGCTATGGATGAGAAATAGATGAAATAAGTTCTTTTACGTCCATCTTTATACCTCCGTTTGCTAAAAATCGGTACTGTCTTTATAGAGTTTTCAACCGATTCCTCTCAATTCTAATCGTATTGTCTTTGCCATCAAGCATATCAGCACGTTTGCTTCCATAAATACGAAAACGTGGAGAGCCTTTAACCACTTTCACCGATAAACGTGGTGTGCCACGGGATTGATTTTTGCTTACATCAACGCACGCAACAAATTCGTCCCAGCGAACAATGGCGATGATTTGGTTGCTGTCACTTACTTTGCTTCTGACCACAAATAAAAGCAAAAATTAGCGTTTTATCTGGATTACCTTGATGAACATTTATAATTTCTTGCATTTCATTGTCACTAAATGTGAAAGACCATGTGAAATCTCCGGAGCCGGATGGGGTAGTATGATACTTCGTGTAAATAATATAACTCGCTTTATTTGTCGTAACGGTATAAATTTGCCTACTGTCATTTTCTTTTTCAAACAACGCTGGTGCTAATCCACCATTTACTAGTGCAGAAAGCAACGCACCATAATAATAATCCGCTTTGCAAATCGTCGTCACTTTAATCCCCTCCCCTAAAATCGAGCACATTCCCCGATTCAATTGTACGGAAAGAAGACGGAGAATGTTGTCGAATACTGTAGAAAACAACAAAAAATTTTGAATATTTTGTTGCATAAGAGCAAATTTTTCCTTTTTACTGACATACACACCTACATAATTAAAAGGGGAACAATGCCATATCATTTCAACCTTTCAATCTCTTCCACAGACAACTCCGTCAGTTCATGAATCGTTTGTATATCGTAGCCTTTCTCCAGCATCTTTTTTGCAATATGGCGTTTTTCTAGCTGTAGTCCTTGTTGTAATCCTTGTTGTAATCCTTGTTGTAATCCTCGTTCCACTCCTTCTCTTAAACCTTTTTCTAACGCTTTTTTCTCATATGAAATGATTAACTCCAACACTTGTTCTTTTTCTTTCGTCTCCATTTCATTCACCTCGTTTCGTAATTGCTGTTCTTCTTCGTCTGATAGTTTAACATATGTTTCAAAAAAGCCGATTAACAATCGTTGCTTTGCTTCGTCTAATTCCATGCGCACAATCATTCGTAAAAATTGTTTCTTTAGCTCTACTCGTTCACTTTCAGTATACCCCATTTTGCTTAGCAACGCAGCCGCGATGGGGTTGTCATGGCGAATGTAATCACGCCAGTTTTGTTTACGCAACTCAACTGCAAGAAATTGAAATTGGAGCACATCGAAAAACGGGAACTGGAGTGTAAATGATGAAGGTTCATTGCGAAGATGATCGTAGCTAAATACTGCAATCGGCAAAATAGGTTTACGATGCTTTTCAAACAAACGGCTAAAGTAAATAAACATCCGTTCTCGAAATGACAGTTGCACATAGCTTTGATTTTCAATATGGACGATAATCAAGCCATCCTCCCCTTTTAATTTCGTTTCAACAAGCAAATCAACGCGATACTTCTCCCCTGCCGTCACATCAGTGAATAGTTCCTCTGACAAAAAAGCTACGTGCTGAAAGTCGATATGCTCATGCACATGCGGGAAGAAGAGAAGAATAAACTCTTCAAAAAACGTTTGAATCAACTCTTTAAACAACCGATCATGATCAATGGACATATATGCACCTCGCTTTCCGTTTTGGCGCATATTTCGACAAAAGTAGCGATGTTCCTGCTTTGGAAATGGAAGAGCAGAGAGCCATCCAACGACTCTCTGTCTCTATCAAACTTCGACAATCTTCAGGGGGCGTGACAGGTACCATATCTATATACATACACTTTAAAGTGACAACTTCTGTATGAACACCTTTTTACATGG
>NZ_DAITON010000164.1:0-4203 GCF_036834105.1 Anoxybacillus sp.
GACTCAAAATCGTGTGGGGTAGCCCCCCGTGTGGGTTCGACTCCCACCATCGGCACTATTTTGCCAAACTCCTGTGAAATGCAGGAGTTTTTTATATTTAACTTTTTGTTCATTGTTTGAGCCTCTAAGGATCAATGTTTATCCTTAGAGGCTTTTTATGTATTGCTGACGTAGGCAATAAGAAGTTTAGTTATGCTTATATTTTTCGTTAAATCTAAAATAAAACGAAAATTTTCGTGTAAATAATAAATGAGTGATTGAAGGTGGAACGACTTTTTGCTTATTAATAAATATTTTATTGACTTATATCGGAAACGTTATTATGATTAAGTTACGAAACAAATAAAAGAAAGCGTTTTTATAGTAATTTTATTTACGAAAAATTTCGTAGGAGGGCATAGTTTATGATTCGATTTCCGAAAGATTTCATTTGGGGGGCTGCTACTTCATCATATCAGATTGAAGGAACGGCAACTGGGGAAGATAAAGTTTATTCGATTTGGGATCACTTTTCGCGCATCCCTGGAAAAGTAGCGAATGATGATAATGGAGATATTGCAATCGACCATTACAATCGTTATGTCGAAGATGTTGCATTAATGAAAGCGCTTCATTTGAAGGCGTATCGTTTTTCAACTAGTTGGGCGAGACTTTACAGTGAAACGCCCGGGAAGTTCAACGAAAAGGGGCTAGATTTTTACAAGCGACTTGTACATGAATTGTTAGAAAACGATATCGAGCCGATGTTGACGATTTACCATTGGGATATGCCACAAGCTCTTCAAGAAAAAGGCGGATGGGAAAATCGCGATATTGTTTATTATTTCCGAGAGTACGCTGAGTTTCTTTACAAAAATCTCGGGGACGTTGTAAAGAAATGGATTACTCATAATGAACCGTGGGTTGTGACTTATTTAGGATATGGTAACGGTGAACATGCACCAGGCATTCAAAACTTCACATCATTTTTAAAAGCGGCTCATCACGTTCTTCTTTCTCATGGTGAAGCTGTGAAAGCGTTTCGGGAAATTGGTTCGAAAGATGGAGAGATAGGGATTACATTGAACTTAACACCTGGATATGCGGTAGATCCACAAGATGAAAAAGCTGTTGATGCGGCACGAAAATGGGATGGCTTTATGAATCGTTGGTTTTTAGATCCTGTCTTCAAAGGGCATTATCCGCAAGACATGTTAGAAGTATATAAAGATTATTTACCGGATGTTTATCGAGAAGGGGATTTACAAACAATTCAACAGTCTATTGATTTCTTCGGATTTAACTACTACTCAACGGCAACATTAAAGGATTGGAAAAAAGGTGAACGTGAGCCGATTGTGTTCGAACATGTAAGTACAGGAAGACCGGTGACAGATATGAACTGGGAAGTAAATCCGAACGGCTTGTTCGACTTGCTTGTTCGTTTGAAAAATGATTACGGTGACATTCCGTTATACATTACAGAAAACGGTGCAGCATACAAAGATTTTATCAATGAACAAGGTAAAGTAGAAGACGATGAGCGAGTGGCGTATATACAAGAGCATTTAGCAGCTTGTCATCGTGCCATTGAACAAGGTGTGAATTTAAGAGGATATTATGTATGGTCGTTGTTTGATAATTTTGAGTGGGCGTTTGGTTACGATAAACGTTTTGGAATTGTATATGTCGATTATGAGACGTTAGAGCGAATCCCGAAAAAGAGTGCATTATGGTATAAAGAAACGATCATCAACAATGGCTTTGAAATGAAGCGATATAAATGAAGGAGGTGATGGGGGAAACAAAAAAGTTTTCTTCGTAATAGCGCAAATTGGGGATCGGCCGCTACTACAAAGAAAACTAAAAGAATTATACCGTGCAACAAATAAATAGGCAAACGAAACGTCGTAAAAGACATGAAACATCCTAATTGAAAACAAGGGGGAAAGAAAATGAAGAAGCGAGCTCTCATGTTGTTGTTAACATTTGTGTTAATGATTGCGACTGCGTGTGGCAACCAGTCTCAAAGTGAGAATGAGTCAAACGGAAAAGGATCAAGCGAAAAAGTGAAGTTGAACATGTGGGTAGTCGGAAGCACAGGGTATGAAAAATTAGCTGAAGAGTATATGAAAGATCATCCAAATGTTGAAATTAAAATTCAATCAACACAATTTGATGACCATCATAATGCACTATTTACGGCTTTATCAGCTGGAAGCGGTGCTCCAGATATTGCGATGATTGAAGTGAATAACATTGAACGTTACCGCGAAGCGCAAGATCGCTTTTATAACTTATATGATTTTGGTGCAAAAGATTTGAAAGACCAATATTTAGATTGGAAATGGCGCATTGGTGAAAGCACGGATGGAAGCTTCTTATTTGGTCTTCCAACAGACATTGGCCCAACAGCAATGTTTTATCGCGCGGATGTGTTTAAAGAAGCAGGGCTTCCAACTGATCCTGCAGAAGTTGCGAATTTGATTCCGGACTGGAATGCGTACGAGCAAGTTGCCGCTACAATTAAAGAAAAAACAGGAAAACCAATCGCTGATAATATTGAGCTTGTATACAACGCGTTGCGCGATCAAGCGCCTGTGCAATATTTCAACGAAAAAGAAGAGCTGCTCATTGAAAAAGAACCGTACATTAAGCAAGCGTACGATTACACAGTTCGTTTAATTCAAAAAGGCTATCTTGGCAGCAATGGTTTATGGACGCCAGAATGGGGAAATGCGATGGAGAAAGGAAGTTATGCAACATTGCTTGCACCAGCTTGGATGCAAGGGGTTGTTAAAGGGAATGCACCAAATTCTGCTGGCAAATGGTTGATTACAGACATGCCAGGTGGAGCAGGAAACTGGGGTGGTTCGTATTTAACGATTCCAAAAGAGTCGAAACATGCACAAGAAGCATATGACTTTATTCAATGGCTTGTAGCTCCTGAACAACAATTAAAGTCGTTTAAAGATATGGGGTTATTCCCATCAGCTCCGTCTGTATATGAAGCGCCAGAGTTTAAAGAATATAAAGATGAGTACTTCGGAGGCGTAAATACGGCTCAAGTATTTGCCAACGCAGCACAAAAAGTAAAAACGGTATATATGGGTAAAAACTATACAATTGTTCAAGCAGAAATTGTAAAAGCATTGACAAATGTACAAAAGAAAAAAGCTGACCCAGAGAAAGAATGGGAAGAAGCAATTAAACGCATTAAACGTCAACTTGAGCGTCAATAAAATATATGAGGAAGGGGGAGTTCCCTTCCTCCAACATGATTTTTTTGGAGGGAAATATAATGATATCCCATAATCATACGAATGTAGCCGTCCGTCCAAAAGGGTTAAGTGACAAGAAAAAAACAGCGTTAGCTGGCTACTTGTTTATTTCTCCATTTTTCATCTTATTTGCGATATTCGGGGCTTTCCCGATGGTGTTTAGCTTTTATTTAGCTTTCCAAAAATGGAATGGCTTTGGCGATATGACGTTTGTCGGTTTTAACAACTTTTCGTTCATCTTTACTGATCCGCTGTTTTGGAAATCGATTTATAACACGATTGTAATTGGTTTACTAGGAACAGGACCGCAGTTAATTGCCGCATTAATTTTAGCGGTAGCTTTGAACTCGGCGATTGTTAAATTTAAGAGCGTATTTCGCGTTGCTTACTTCGTGCCAAACGTAACATCGATTGTTGCGGTAGCGATCGTTTTTACCGTTTTGTTTAGCGAGCAAGAAGCGGGATTAGTGAATGCGACACTTCGTTTATTTGGGATTTCGCCAGTGAGCTGGCAAACATCTGAATGGGGAGCGAAAATTGCGATTGCGACGATGATTTTTTGGAGATGGGTTGGATATAACTCCATTATTTTCTTAGCGGGATTGCAAAGTATTCCGAAAGATCTTTATGAAGCTGCAGAAATTGACGGGGCGAAGAAATGGCAACAGTTTCTTTTCATCACTGTGCCGATGTTAAAGCCGATTATCGTATTCGTTGTGTTTACAGCAACGATTGGGTCGCTACAAATTTTTGCAGAACCATTGATTTTCGGAAGTGGGTTTAGAGAAGAAAGCATGACTATCGTTTTATATTTATGGAGAGAAGCGTTTTCGAATAACGCATTCGGAACTGCCTCTGCGACAGCCGTCTCGCTATTTTTACTCATCATTACCCGTGGTGCTAGATAAAATCGAGTAAGCATAAAAATAGCCCTTGCTTGTGG
>NZ_DAITON010000165.1:0-4185 GCF_036834105.1 Anoxybacillus sp.
TGCTGATGCGGCAATATTGTCAAGTGAATCTTTAATGATTTGTGCGATATCTAACGTTCCAGCTGGATCAGCTGGGTCATAGGTGAAAAATGGCTTAGTGGATGGAGAAGTCGCATTATTTTTTATTTCCGCCACACTCCATCCATTAGAATGCACCGTATTAAACTGATCAGCAAATGCTTTTGCCATGGCATTTAAATCTCCTAGCATTTCGGGATATAACCCTCTCGTCGTTGTACCTCCGTCTTCGCTGTAACCATAAGAATAAAGAAGAGCTCCTACTTTTCCGTTTTCTTTTAAGCGCTCAAATGTTGAAAATGATGCATCGCCAAGAGAAAAGCTAACAATTGGCCCCGTCTTAGCTACGTTATCTTGATATGTCACTTGAAATTCATTGACTTTCCCAAGTCGTCCATCAACAAGCGTGCCGATGACTGTGCTACCAGTTCGATCCACTAACTCTACCGTAAAACGTCCTTCCGCAATTTTTAATGCACTTCCGCCACTTGGCACAGGAGTTACTTTAACGTTCACATATTGCGACAACTCATCTAACAGCCGATTTCGTTCATCATATAAATCGTTCGGCAAATAACCATGCACTTCGACTTCGCTAATTTGTTTGTTTAAGTCATTTAACTGACGCGCCAATGAATTTACAGCTTTCACTGTTACGTCAAGCTCATTTTTTATATCATCACGAATCGACTTTAACGAGCTTGATAAGTAATGAAACGTTTCAGCGACCGCCATGCCGCGCTGACGGACGACGGAGCGCGCACCTGAGTTTGACGGATTGACGGCTAAATCTTGAAGCGACTGCCAAAAACGGTCAAGCGTCTTCGCAAGCCCTTCGTCTGACGGCTCGTTCATAATTTCTTCCATTTTATACAACGCTTCTGCGCGCGTATTCCAATAGCCGTATTTCATATTTTCGCCACGATATTGGACGTCTAAAAATTCTTCGCGCATTCGTTGCACGGTGCCGCCTTCCACACCTGTTCCCATTTGCCCTGGCACGACAGGACGGTTTTTCGACGCAAACGGATATGGCGGCGTTTGTTCAAAGTTTACCCGTTGGCGCGAGTAACCTGGCGTGTTGGCGTTTGCGATATTATGCCCCGTAACGTATAGCGCTTGTTGTTGGGCGGTCATCCCGCGCCGTACCGTTTCTAATCCATGAAATGTTGAAAGCACAAAAAAACCCCCTTACGTTTTTGCTTCAAACGACGACCGTGGCGGCAATTCATCCGTTCGCTTCGGGTCATACGTCACATCTTGTTCGTTCGGTATCATGAGATCAAGGGTAAAATGAATGAACTGAAGCGACTGTTGCAATAGTTGCATATTGAGCTCGTTTTGCTCTTTCAACCGTGCGATTGTTTCGCTTAAATCGCTTGCTAAGTGGAGAAGCTTTGTACGTTCCGTTTCTTCCAACTGTTCTGCGTAACAACGAACCGTTCGCTCTTCTTCAGGTAAATGTGAAAGAAGGCTCATTCGTTCGCTCTCGAGCTGGCGAATGGCCATGACATATTTTTGTTCTTTCGCCATCATTTGTTGCAACGCATGAATGTCGCCTTTTTTAATCGCTTCTGTTTTTTGTTGTGCCAGCTGCAACAGTCCACGGTGAAATGTCAGCAGCTTTTCCATAAGATCGATCATGTTCATTCGCTCCGTCATCGTTTATAATAGCGCAACACGCTTTCCGCAATGGCACGCGCATCGATCGCATACGTCCCTGCTTGCACTTCTGCTTTTAACCGCTCCATTTTTTCTAACCGTTCCGAAGAAAATTTCGCCGCTTCTTGCAATTCTTTCGCCGCGCTTGAAATTTCGACTTGATCTGTTTTTTTCGTCGCTTTTGTTGGTTTTTCAACGCGCGACGTCCGTTCATACGGATTGACGCTCATCGGCTGAATACGATTAATTTTCATCATCCCACCTCGCTTTTCCCGTTCTTCTTTCCTTATGATTATTATCGGCTAAAAGAAAAAAATGTTTAGTCGTCTCTCTCTGTAAAATATGTCGTTTGACGCTTCGCTTGTTTTTGTCGTTCCTCTTCTCGTTGAATTTTCGTCATTTCTTTCTGGATACCACCAATGCACTTTGAACATAGTCGCCCTTCACGTATCGTTGCTCCACACTTTTCGCACGGATAACCGAGGTTCGGAAAATGAACGAGCTGCAGGCGTCCTTTTTTAATCCATTTAACAATTAACGCTTCTTCTACTCCTGTGGCATCCACTACTTGTGGCATCGTTGCTGTTCGATTTTCCCGTTTTCGAATAAATGCGTACACTTTTTCAAACAATTTTTCTTCTTCTTTATAACATGCCTCGCACACATCTCGAAATTGCGTCTTCACAAACAAACTTCCACATTTTGGACAGTTATCTAACATGCTTTCCCCTCCCTTATGTGTAAATATTAATAATCAATCCTTGAATTTCACCGACGAGTCCAAGCAAATCAAGTCCCTTTTTTTCTTTTTCCAACACCGCATTTGTCAGCTCGACTAACTTTTGATCGACTTCTTTCACAAGCTTATAAATTTTCGTCCGTCCCCCGCGACTAAATCCGCGCTGTTCCTCGAGCTGCAAACTATTTTTCACTGCATCGTCTAAAAATTGCTTCACAAGCTTTTTATATTTTTTTAAATCTTCTACCGTTTGCGACTCAGCTAACCTTTTCCCTTGCGCTTCAATTTCTTGCGCCATCGTTTGAAAACGTTCAAATAACACGTCGCTTTTTTTCTTATGCATCACTTCCGTAAACGACACCGATTCCATCGGCGCATCGTCTTTTTTTTCGACACGATTCAACGACGCCCGCGATACTTTTTGCACTTCCATCATCGTTCACACCTTTTTTCTTTTTATTATGCCACACGTACAAAAAAAGGGCGAGGTCGCATCGACCTACCCTTTTTACCCATTAGCTTTTTAACAATTGCAAAATTCCTTGTGGGAGCTGATTTGATTGCGCGAGCATCGCCTGTGCTGCTTGGTTTAAAATGTTGTTTTTCGTAAAGTTCGTCATCTCCATCGCCATATCTGTATCGCGAATGCGTGACTCCGCAGACGTTAAATTTTCATGCGCTGTTTTTAAGTTGTTGATTGCATGCTCAAAACGGTTTTGGTAAGCGCCAAGGTTGCCACGTTCTGTGGAAACTATATTAATCGCATCATCAATCGTTGTAATAGAACTCGATGCTCCAGCTGCAGTAGAAACATCTAAACTGCTAACACCTAACAGTGATGATGTCATACCTGCTATACTTATTTCTACTTCCTCTCCTTCATTTGCACCAATCTGGAATTTAACATTAATAAAACTATTATCCAGCAATGGCGTGCCATTAAATGTTGTTTTATTCGCAATGCGATCAATCTCTTCAATTAATTGCTCAACTTCATTTTGAATATGTCCACGATCATCATCTGTATTTGTACCATTTGCCGCTTGCACTGCTAATTCACGCATACGTTGAAGAATGCTGTGAATCGAGTTGAGCGCCCCCTCCGCTGTTTGAATAAGCGAAATGGCATCTAATGCGTTGCGTTCTGCAACTTCTAATCCGCGAATTTGCGAGCGCATTTTTTCGGAAATGGCTAAACCTGCTGCATCGTCTGCTGCGCGGTTAATGCGTAAACCAGAGGAAAGTTTTTCTAAGTTTTTCGCTGTATTCGATTGGTTGACCGCTAAGTTACGATAAGCGTTTAATGCTTGAATGTTATGGTTGATTCTCATTTTTTTCTCTCCTTTACTCTGTCATAATAAATTGTTCATATGTCGCCGCTTTTTTTGCCACAACGTTTGTTGTCGGTTGTTTTTTTAGTGCCTCGTTCCATGCTGTCGCAATGTCTTTGGCGATCGTTAACACTTCTTGCATCATGGCTACGTCTTTTTTCATATTGGCATCAATAAGACGCTCGGCCATATAGTTGTATAGCGCATCTAATTGATGAGCGATAATGCCTGCGTCATAATTTAACCCAACACCTAGTCGTTGTAAAATATCGTTTGCTTTTTGCAATAGTTTGTTGGCATAAGAGTAGTCGCCTTTTTTTGTGCTTGCGATCGCTTCTTCTACACTTTCAATTAACCCTTCATAAAGTAGCGCTGTTAATTGTTGCGGCGTTTTTTTATACACCGCTTCTTCGGTTAAAAATTCCACGCGCTCAC
>NZ_DAITON010000166.1:0-4140 GCF_036834105.1 Anoxybacillus sp.
CAATACATATGTCACCCCTTCAAAAAGACTATTATAAAAGTACTATATACAAAATTAGTTGACAATACATGCATATGTATTTTTTTGAATGTTTTTACACAGTATTTACATGATCTATGATATATTTTTACAAAAGGCAAGTGCATACAATTCGTTTATGTATCCGTTTCGGTGGTTGAGGGGGGATAAGAGTGAGCATGTTTGGGGCGATAGTTGCTTTTCTTTCAGCGATTATTCTTATACTACGAAATGTTCCGGTCGCATATGGAATGATGTGTGGGGCGTTTATTGGTGCTTTACTCGGCGGGGCTTCTGTCGATGAGGCAGTTCGTCTAATGATGGATGGTGCAAAAGAAATGATCCCGTCTATTTTGCGTATTTTGGCTGCTGGTGTGCTTGCAGGGGTGTTGATGCAGTCAGGGGCTGCGTTAGCAATTGCTGAAAAATTAGTGAGGGCATGTGGGGAGAAGTATGCGCTATTTGCGTTATGTTGTACAGCAATGGTGCTAACGGCTTGTGGAATATTTGTTGACGTAGCAATTATGACGATTGCACCGGTTGCGCTTGTCATTGCCCAACGTCTTTTCATTTCACGTTTTGCGATATTACTCGCACTCATTGGTGGAGGAAAAGCAGGAAACATCATTTCACCGAATCCGAACACTATCGCAGCGGCGGAGGCGTTTCATGTGCCGCTTTCTTCGCTTATGATGGCCGGGATTGTGCCTGCTTGTATCGGTCTTTTCGTGACGTACAACATGGCAAAACGATGGTTCGTAGACGATACGCAAAAGGTGGAAGTCGAAATCGTTCAAAAGGAAACTCCTTCTTGGACGAAAGCGATTGTTGCTCCCGCTGTAGCTATGATTCTTTTATTGTTGCGTCCTCTTTTTCGTATTCATATTGACCCGCTAATCGCTTTGCCAGCCGGTGCTCTCGTTGGTGTGGTAGCTATGAAAAAGACGAACGAGCTGAACGATTTTTTGCGCGTTGGCATGGAGAAGATGAGCGGTGTTATTTTCATGCTTATTGGTACAGGGGCGCTAGCCGGTGTGATCGCAAACTCATCGCTGCATAGTTCCTTTATGCAAACACTTCAGTCATTCGGTTTTTCGCCGTACACAATCGCCCCGCTAGCCGGTGCGTTGTTATCAGGCATTACAGCATCGACGACCGCAGGCACAGCAGTAGCGAGCCACATTTTTGGGGGAGCGCTTATTGAAGCGGGTGTTTCACCGCTTGCAGGTGCAGCGATGGTACATGCGGGAGCGACGATGCTTGACCATTTGCCGCACGGCAGCTTTTTTCATGTGACGGCGGCAAGCGTTCATATGTCAACGAAAGAGAGATTAAAATTACTTCCGTACGAAACGGCGATTGGTTTAACTATAGCAGTAACGTGTACAATTATTTTTATTATGTTTTCATAAAACGATGTTCTAAATAATCAACAAATAAAATAAAAAAAGGATTTTCACCCCATATGTCGAACGGTACATGTTAAGGGGGAGTGGGAGAAATGAGAAAAATATACGTAGCGATATGCATGTTCTTTTGTTTATTCGCCAATCGAGCTTGGGCAGAAGGGGAAACGAGCGTTACGCTCAGCGTCGCTGGCGATGTCACCCTTGGTCGCGATGAAAATTACGGCTATGCGTACTCGTTTGATGATGAAGCGAAAAAGAACGGGCTTGCTTTTTTCACGAAACATATCGAATCTATTTTTAAAAACGACGACTTTACAACCGTCAATTTGGAAACGACCCTCACAACAGCAACGCAAAAGGCAGAAAAGAAATTTCGATTTCGCGGCGATCCATCTTATGTCCATGTGTTAACGCGCGCCGGCATTGATGCAGTGAATTTGGCAAACAATCATACGTTTGACTACGGACAGAAAGGATATAGTGATACGATTGCCACGCTAAAGCGGGCGAATGTCGGTTATTTTGGAAACGGAATTTCGCTAATGAAAACGGTGAAAGGGATAAACATCGGTACGCTCGGTTATAAAGGTTGGAGCGATACGAAAGCATTTCGTCGACAAATGGCCGATGACATTCGCACATTGCGAAAACGAGGGGCGCAACTTGTGCTTATTCACTTTCATTGGGGAGAAGAGCGCAGTTATGTGCCAAACAACACACAAAAAGCGCTAGGAAGATTTGCGATTGACAGCGGGGCAGATCTTGTCGTCGGTCATCACCCGCACGTCATTCAAGGAATCGAACAATACAAAGGGAGAATGATCGTCTACAGTCTGGGCAATTTTATGTTTGGAGGAAATAAAAATCCGAGCGATAAAGATACGTTCGTTTATCAACAAACGTTTTATTTTGCTGACGGTAAAAAACAGCCGAAAACGACCGTTCGTATCATTCCGTTTCGCATTTCATCTGTAACGACACGAAACAACTATCAACCGATTCCGCTTCATGGGAAAGAAGCTAACCGTGTAAAAACAAAAATTGTTCATTTATCAGCAAAAATAAATAAGCCGACATGGCTTGTATATGAAAAATAATGTTGAACAAAAGGAAAGAGGGATAGTTCGTTCAGAAATTAAAACCGAGCATATCGCTCGGTTTTATAGTTCCTTCCCACAAGATGGACAAAATCGAAAATCTGCTTGTATGTTTGTTCCGCAAGATGAACAATATTTTTTCCCCTCGCTACGACCGAAGCGCTCATTTAGCGGATCTTTCTCTTCATGTTCATCAACGATATCGACGATGGACATCCGCTCTTTTCCTGTCGCATTTTTATAATGGTAGACGGCTTGAAAAATACCAAGCCCAACAAAAATCAGTCCGAACAGCGGAAATATTTGTGTTCCTGGAAACGGAGAATCTTTTGTAATCGAAAAAGTCATAAATGTCCAAAAAATACCGAAAATAATCGAGAAGAGGCTTCCGACAAATCCTTGCATCGACGGTCCACGGCCAGGCTTTATGCTTTTCATGTTTTTTCTCCTTTCGCTATATTCATACATTCCATTATATACAAGAGGCAGGAAAAATTCATTTCATATTTTGATAAAAAAGGTGCCATTTTTCAAATATATATGCTAGATTAAGTAATGACATCATAAACTACATATGTAGGCAATACGCAAAAGGAGGGTTTAGTTTATGACCTTATCATCGTTAAGGCGGCAAGCAAGAGATGCATTAAGAGGGAAATGGGGTAGTGCAGCACTTTTTATGCTCGTGTATGCGGCTGTAACCATTATTTTTCCAATGATCATTGAGGTTGCGCTAAGCGGAGGATGGGAAACGTGGCTTGATCAAGAAGAAGTACCAACTTCAGCCTCTATCGCAAGCATGATTATCTCCTTTGCGCTCATTCCTCTCAGCATCGCGATGTATTGGGTGTTTTTAGATGTGTATCGGAATGAACCGGTTCGTATTTCCCCGTTATTCACGGTGTATCAAAACGGAAAATTAGTTTTGAAATTGATCGGCACGTCGCTATTAATCGCTCTTTTTGTCATTTTATGGAGCTTATTGTTCATTATCCCGGGAATTATTAAATCGTTATCTTATTCACAAACGTTCTTTTTATTAAGAGATCACCCAGAATACGGTGCACTTCAAGCGATTAGTGAAAGTAAAAAGCGCATGAAAGGATATAAAGGAAAGTTATTTTTGCTATATGTTAGCTTTATTGGATGGGGGCTTTTGTCCATCATTACGCTCGGCATCGGACTGTTATGGCTCATTCCGTACGTTTACACATCGCTTGCTGCATTTTATGATCAATTTATTCGCACGCAAGAAGTGCCAGCTGAATAAAAACGAACAAGGGCGACCTTGTTCGTTTTTTTAGTAACTATTCAGCCACATCATAAAGTGAGCTGAATATTTTTTGCTTTTCTAAATAAAGCTAGTAAAATATCGAATGATTTTGTAAAATCGTTAAAAAGAGAATATTGTTTCTTTTTGTCGGAAATGTACGGACGGGGTCGTTTTTAGTTAATCATATAAACATGTTTGTAAAATGAAGAATAATAGTGACATACTATAATTTAAATGTGTTATAATAAATGAGGGGAAATGTTGGTCAGATCGGAATGAACATTTACGGGGGAGCAACAGTTAAGATAAATTTATAAAATTATATAAAAATCTATATGCAATT
>NZ_DAITON010000167.1:0-4022 GCF_036834105.1 Anoxybacillus sp.
AACTTTCGGTGTTCGTAGGAATCCGCTATGGCTTTAGCCTAGCGGTAGTTCAATTTTAGAATTGTCATTTTATTTCAAAAAGTGTTACAATGTTTTTTAATAAGTTCAGAAAAGATGGAGGGATTTGTTTTGCGAAGCGATATGATTAAAAAAGGATTTGACCGCGCGCCTCATCGCAGTTTATTGCGTGCGGCAGGGGTAAAAGAAGAAGATTTTCATAAGCCGTTTATTGCGGTTGTGAACTCGTATATTGATATTATTCCAGGTCACGTTCATTTGCAGGAGTTTGGTAAAATTGTGAAAGAGGCAATTCGTGAGGCCGGTGGTGTTCCGTTTGAAATGAACACCATCGGCGTCGATGATGGCATCGCGATGGGACATATTGGTATGCGGTATTCGTTGCCGAGCCGAGAAATTATTGCTGACTCTGTTGAGACGGTCATTTCTGCCCATTGGTTTGATGGGATGGTATGCATTCCGAACTGCGATAAAATTACACCTGGCATGATGATGGCGGCGATGCGATTAAATATCCCGACTATTTTTGTAAGCGGAGGACCGATGAAAGCAGGTGTGACGAGCGACGGGAAAAAAATTTCGCTCTCTTCTGTATTTGAAGGAGTCGGTGCATATCAAGCCGGAAAAATCGACGAAAAAGGGTTACAAGAACTTGAACAGTACGGCTGTCCGACATGTGGTTCATGCTCAGGTATGTTTACGGCCAATTCCATGAACTGTTTAGCCGAGGCGCTCGGTTTAGCGCTTCCGGGTAACGGCACGATTTTAGCTATTGATCCAGCACGAAAAGAATTTGTGCGTCGTTCCGCTCAACAGTTAATGTATTTAATTGAGAACGATATTAAACCGCGTGATATTGTAACAGAAAAGGCGATTGATAACGCATTTGCGCTCGATATGGCGCTCGGCGGCTCAACGAATACGGTGTTACATACGCTAGCCATTGCCAATGAAGCAGGTATTCATTATCCGCTTGAACGCATTAATGAAGTAGCTTCCCGCGTGCCGCATTTAGCTAAGCTTGCCCCAGCGTCCGATATGCATATTGAAGACTTACACGAAGCAGGCGGCGTGTCTGCCGTATTACATGAGCTATCTAAAAAAGAAGGCACGCTTCATTTAGATGCTCTCACTGTGTCAGGTGAAACACTTGGGGAAAATATTGCAGGCTGTGAAGTGAAAAATTATGAAGTCATTCGTCCGATTGACAATCCGTATTCAGAAACGGGTGGGTTGGCTGTATTGTTCGGCAATTTAGCTCCAGATGGCGCAATTATTAAAACAGGCGGTATTCAAGGTGGTATTACCCGTCATGAGGGGCCGGCGATCGTCTTTGACTCTCAAGAAGAAGCGCTCGAGGGCATTGCGGCAGGAAGAGTACAACCGGGGCATGTCGTTATCATTCGTTATGAAGGTCCAAAAGGTGGACCGGGAATGCCAGAGATGTTGGCACCGACATCGCAAATTGTTGGCATGGGACTAGGAACGAAAGTAGCGCTCATTACGGACGGTCGTTTTTCTGGTGCATCCCGTGGATTGTCGATCGGCCATGTGTCGCCAGAAGCAGCGGAAGGGGGACCGATTGCTTTTGTACAAAACGGCGATCATATTGTCATTGATATTGTGAAACGAACGATTGACGTTCACGTCCCTGAAGAAGAATGGAAAAAGCGGAAAGCAAATTGGAAGGGCTTTGAGCCGAAAGTGAAAACAGGATATTTAGCTCGTTACTCAAAGCTCGTCACTTCAGCAAGTACAGGCGGCATTATGAAAATTTAGCGCATTTTGTCGAAATGATGTTTATAACTGTAAAACGATCCTCCGTTATAATTGAAGAAGTAAACGATTATGGGGGGAGAGAGAATGAATACGCAATTTATTGCAGGTCATGCGCGATTGCCTTCAGGGATGGCAGCAAAAAGCGTGTTTGATACGCTTACGATTACAGCGGAGGTAGACAAAAAGTATGGTGTCATCGTCGATGCGTCGTGTACATTGGCGACGGAGCACGGTCGCGATTACGTTGCCCGGCTGTTAAAAGGACATTCGTTAAAAGACGGAATTGACGAACCGCTTGCCCAATTGCATGAAGGATATTTAGGGAAAGCAAATCAAGCGTTATGTGCAGCGCTAAAAGATTTATACAAGCAATATTGTAAGTTAGAAGAGAAGATGCATGCTGAAAAATAGAAGGTGCTCGCGGCACCTTCTATTTTTCTTCCCAAGGAGGGAGCATTTTGCGAAGCGGTTTATCTTGCCGATAGCCGAGAACGTATTCCGCTTGCATAATTGTATGAATTTCTCGCGTCCCTTCGTAAATGACAGGCGCTTTCGAGTTGCGTAAATATCGTTCTACTGGGTATTCATTCGAGTAGCCGTACGCCCCGTGAATTTGTACCGCATCATCAGCGGCTTTGTTTGCGAAGTCGCACGCTATCCACTTCGCGAGAGATGTTTCGCGCGTATTTCTTCTCCCTTTATTTTTCAAAAATCCAGCCTTATACACAAGCAAGCGGCTTATTTGTAAACCAGCTTCCATGTTCGCAATCATTTGTTGAACAAGTTGATGACGACCAATTTCTTTGCCGAACGTTTTTCGTTCATGACAATATTTCACGCTCGCTTCTAAACAAGCCATAATTAAACCGCATGCTCCAGCAGCGACAGTAAACCGTCCGTTATCGAGTGCAGACATCGCAATTTTAAATCCTTCCCCTTCTTCGCCGAGTAAATTTTCTTTCGGAACGCGCACGTTGTCGAAAAATAACTCGCCCGTATTGCCAGCACGAATACCGAGCTTTCCTTTAATAGGACGCGATGAAAAACCAGGCATCGTACGTTCAACGATAAAAGCAGAAATACCGCGATGCTTTTTCGATTTATCTGTGTAAGCAAAAACGATAAAATGATCAGCAATGTCACAAAGCGAAATCCACGTTTTTTGTCCATTTAAAATATAGTCATCCCCATCGCGCACAGCGGTTGTAGAGATAGCGGCAACATCTGAACCGGCGTTTGGTTCCGTTAATCCGAATGCGCCAATTTTTTCCCCTTTTGCTTGTGGGGTAAGGTATTTTTGTTTTTGTTCTTCTGTTCCCCATTGTAAAAGTGTTAAGCTGTTCAATCCTGTGTGAACGGAAACGGCGGTACGAAACGCTGTATCTCCCCGTTCTAGCTCTTCACATACGATCGCTAACGAATTGTAGTCCATTCCCATTCCGCCGTATTGTTCTGGGATGCATACACCCATTAAATTTAATTCCGCTAGTCGCTTTAAAATGTTTGGATCGAAGTAGCCGCGTTCATCCCATTCTTTCATGTACGGTAAAATTTCTTTATCGACAAATTTTCTTACTGTTTGGCGTAATAGTTCTTGTTCTTGGGTAAAGTCAAAGTTCATCATCGTTCATTCCTCCATATCGTTTCATGTTAATATGTGATCGTTATGTTCTCCTGCAAGAGGAGGGGAGAGTCGATAGGACACAGCCGTTTCAGAAAATTTTAACGGTGATCCGACAAGCTTTAATGTTCCGACATGTGGATGCTCCATGTTGACAATCATATCTCTTGCCAATGTTTGTGGGTGTTGAAACGCTTCGTGAATAGTGTAAACAGGGCCGCAAGGAATGCCTTTTTGTTCAAATAATTGTTGCCATTCCGCGCGCGTTTTCTTTTTTAACTCTTTGTTTAGCCGATCATTCAACTCGTGACGATGGGCGACGCGGCTGGCATTCGTGCGAAATCGTTCGTCTGCACCAATTGTTTGATCTTCTAACAGTTCGCATAGCGCTTGAAATTGTCGATCATTTCCGACTGCAACGACAAACAAACCGTCGCTTGCTTCATATGTCGAATACGGGACGATGTTCGGATGATCGTTTCCTAACGGTTTCGGCACTTCGCCGGACATGAAATAGTTGGAAGCGACGTTCACAAGCGTACTTATAGCACAATCAAACAAACTTAAGTCAATTTTTTGCCCACGTCCTGTTTTTTCACGAGCG
>NZ_DAITON010000168.1:0-3973 GCF_036834105.1 Anoxybacillus sp.
CAATCAAAAAAGCCCTTATGCAAGTCCTATTGACAGGCAAAGTCCGTGTCAAAGTCGATGATGAGGTGATGTCACAGTGACCGCCGCAAGTGAATGGAATGAGTTAAACCTCGTGGAAAAACGTTTGATAAATCAGCTTCAAGAGTTGGGCTATGAACATATAACCGGCTCAGCTCTTGAGTTTGAACGTGAGTCGTTGAGTGAGGTAATTTTAAAAGAACGTTTAAAGAAAGCAATTCAGCGGTTAAATCCATGGATTGATGAGGATAACCTGGCGCGTATTATTTACAACATTACTCATATTGAAGCAACAGGTCTCATGCAAGCGAATGAAAAGTTCCATGAAATGCTTGTGAACTACATTTCGATTCAACAAGACTTAGGAAAAGGGAAAAAGAATCAGACTGTTAAACTCATTGATTTTGATCACCCTTATAACAACGAATTTCTTGTTGTTGATCAATTCCGTATTCAAGATGCAAGAGGGACGATTCGCCCTGATCTCGTTATCTTTGTTAACGGATTACCTTTAGTCGTCGTCGAATGTAAAAGCCCAACATTGCAAGAAGATACGCAAATTTCAAAAGCGGTTAATCAATTACGCCGCTATCAAGAGACGCATGAGCAGCTGTTCTACTATAACCAATTTATGATCGCGACAAGCAATTATCGAGCGAAAGCAGGAACGATTGGTGCGAAAGTGCAACATTACGGCGAGTGGAAAGATCCGTATCCAAGAACGGTGCCTGAACTTGGTGACTCCCCGACGAAACAAGACATTTTAGTTGCGGGGATGTTAGCGAAAGAAAACTTACTTGACTTGGTTCAAAACTTCATTGTCTATGAAGTCGACGGCGGACGGGTGATTAAAAAGATTGCCCGTTATCAACAATTCCGTGCTGTCAATAAAGCGATTCATCGCATTTTACATGCAAAAACACCGAAAGACCGCGGCGGAGTGATTTGGCATACACAAGGTTCAGGGAAGTCGCTAACGATGTTATACTTAGCTGTTAAACTTCGCCGAATGAAAGAGTTACAAAACCCGACGATTGTCGTTGTCACCGACCGGAAAGACTTGGATGACCAAATTACAAAAACATTTCGTAAATGCGGTTTCCCGAATCCGCAACAAGCGGAAAGTGTTAAAGACTTAAAAAGGTTATTACAACAAGGCCCTGGTTCTACGATTATGACCCTTGTACAGAAGTTTCAACCAGATAAAGATCAACATGAGTATCCAGAGCTTTCAAGGTCGGAAAATATTTTTGTGTTAGTCGACGAGTCGCACCGTACGCAGTATAAAGGTCTAGCGATGAACATGCGGAAAGGCTTACCGAATGCATGTTATCTAGGCTTTACAGGAACACCGATCGATAAAGAAGATAAAAGTACAACAAGAACGTTTGGTTCTTATATTGACAAATATACGATTGAGCAAGCGGTCGATGATGGAGCAACCGTTCCAATTTTCTATGAAGCACGAATGGTCAACCTTCATTTGCAAGGCGAGTCACTAGATCGCTTATTTGATCGTAAATTTAGTGATTATAGCGAAGAAGACCGTGAGCGTATTAAAAAGAAATATGCAAAGGAAGAAGCAATCTTAGCCGCTCCGAGCCGCATTGAGCAGATTGCTTTAGATATTGTAGAACACTTTGAAAATTATATCTTACCAAACGGCTTTAAAGCGCAAGTGGTGGCGGTGAACCGTGAAGCGGCGGCGATTTATAAACAAAAGCTAGATGAACTCATTAATGGAAAATATGAAACAGCATTAATTATTTCAACAGGACCCGAAGACAAAAACAATGAATTATTAAAAGACTACTCTCTATCCCGTGAGGAAGAAAAACAATTAATTGAACGATTCAAAAAGCCGTTTGAAGAAGACAAACTAGCGATTTTAATTGTTTGTGATAAGCTTCTCACAGGCTTTGACGCACCGATCGAGCAAGTGATGTACTTAGATAAACCGCTAAAAGAGCATAACCTTCTCCAAGCAATTGCCCGTACAAACCGTACATATGAAGGAAAAACGTATGGATTGATTGTGGACTACTTTGGGGTATCAAAATTCTTGGAGAAAGCCCTTGCGATTTTCTCTAAACAAGATATTCAAGGAGCGTTGTTGCCGATTGAAAGCGAGTTGCCAAAGTTAAAACAAGCCCATCGAAAAGCAATGAGCTTTTTTGACTATATCAACCGAAGTGATGCCGATGCATGCGTTCAAGTATTAGAACCTGAAGATGTACGTCATGAGTTTGAAAAAGCGTTTAAAGAGTTTTCAAAACGAATGGATATGATTTTACCGAACCCTGAAGCTTCTCCATATGTAGAAGACTTAAAGTTTTTAGGGAAAGTACGGCAAATGGCAAAAACGTTATATCGTGATGAACAAATGGATATTTCCGAGTGTGGCGAGAAGGTAAAACAATTAATTGCAGAACATTTATACGCGGAGTCTGTAGAAGTCATCCATGAACCGATTGATATTTTGTCCAGTAAGTTTGATGAACGGCTAGAAAAAGCGACATCGAAAGAAGCACAGGCGGCGGAAATGGAACATGCGATTCGTCATGAGATTAAAGTGAAGCTGGAAGAAAACCCTGTATACTACACGTCGTTAAAAGAAAAACTGGAACAATTAATCGAAGCAAGACGGAAAAAAATGATGGATATCGCTGAATTGGTAGAAAAGCTACGCAGCATGGTTAATGATATGCGAAACGTCAACCAACAAGCACAAAACCTCGGCTTTACACGAGAACAATATCCATTTTATCAGCTGTTCCAACAGCTTCTTCCAGACGAAGAACATAAAGATACGATTGATGCGTTGACGCATCTTGTAACGGACATGATTGCCGAGGAAAGTCGAGTCATTGATTGGGTAAACAAAGAAGATGTAAAACGGGAAATGCGGAAGAAAATCAAGAAACAGTTACGGGCAAGTGTTATTCCTAAAGATCAGATAGAAAACATTACACAACAAATTATGTCGTTAGCGATGGTTCATTATAAAAGGTAAAGAGGAGAGTAAAGAGCCTCACTATGTAAGAAGAGGCTCTTTTCCATGTCTATAAAGTTAAGGTTGGACCATTTATCCGCAACCATTCTTTTCTTTGTTCATAGTCTGGTATGATAGATTTAACAAAATGCCAAAAATCATTGGAGTGATCTGGATATTTAAGATGCGCTAATTCATGTACTAGTAAATAGTCGATAATCGGTACAGGCGCCATCATAATTCTCCAGTTTAAGTATATGGCTCCTTCGTTTGTGCATGTTCCCCAGCGCATTTTTTGTTCTTTTAATTTCATTTTCGTAGGGGTTACTCCCATTTTAGGGCAATACATTTTTAAACGTTCTTGTAGTTTCATTTCCCCGTACAGAATATACCAATCTTTGAACGCTTGTTGAAAAAATGAGATTCTTTCTTCTTCTGTTAAATGCGGTGGCACCGTGGCAATAAATTTCCCTTGTTTAAACATAAGAGCCGGCTTTGTCACTTCCTCGCTTTTATATACTTTTAATCGATAATTGCGCCCTAAATAAGCAAATTTCTCTCCGCTTACAAATTCTTTCGGAGCAGGGCAATCAGAAATTTGATTCAACGCCTGCCATTTATCAATAATCCATGGAGCTTTTTTATAAAGGATAGAATGTAAAAGTGTATCCTCTATTCCCACAGGGGCTACGACTTTTACCCCCTCTAACCATTCAACCGATATCGTCACATCCCGCTTTTTCGGCTTATACTCTAATGCATAATCTATCGTTGTCCTGCCATATTGAAAGCTAGGCATATAAATACATACTCCTTTGTTTCTTTAATTGTCTCCCATTTTATCTTTGGGAAAGCAAAAGGTCAATCGGTAAACGATGAATTTAAATGCTTTGCTACATCGGACTGAAGATGATCGCATCATCGACGTACAGTTTGAAAACACCGAACTCACGAAAGAAACAG
>NZ_DAITON010000169.1:0-2137 GCF_036834105.1 Anoxybacillus sp.
GAGCATATCGAACTGGAAATTCGATTTAAAAATCTTTCTAAACATACTATACGAGTGGAGGGACGATTGTGGACACATTTCAATTAGTATCCGCTTATGAGCCGCGCGGCGATCAGCCGAAAGCGATTGCCGAACTCGTTGCAGGCATTCAACAAGGAAAAAAACATCAAACGTTGCTTGGAGCAACAGGAACAGGGAAAACGTTTACGATTTCAAACGTCATTCAACAAGTGAATAAACCGACGTTAGTCATTGCGCATAATAAAACGTTGGCAGGGCAGTTGTATAGCGAGTTTAAACAGTTTTTTCCGCATAATGCGGTCGAATATTTTGTGAGCTATTATGATTATTATCAGCCGGAAGCGTACGTGCCGCAAACGGATACGTACATTGAAAAAGATGCGAGCATTAACGATGAGATCGATAAATTGCGCCATTCCGCAACGTCTGCGTTATTTGAACGGCGCGATGTCATTATTATCGCAAGCGTGTCGTGCATTTATGGTTTAGGTTCTCCGGAAGAATATCGCGAACTAGTCGTCTCCCTTCGCGTCGGCATGGAAATCGAGCGCGATTATTTATTGCGGCGGCTTGTTGATATTCAATACGAGCGAAACGATATTGATTTTCGGCGCGGAACGTTTCGTGTGCGCGGGGATGTTGTTGAAATTTTTCCAGCTTCACGCGATGAGCATTGCATTCGCATTGAGTTTTTTGGCGATGAAATTGAACGCATTCGCGAAGTCGACGCGTTGACGGGGCATGTGATGGCGGAGAGGGAGCATGTGGCGATTTTCCCGGCATCGCACTTCGTTACGCGCGAAGAAAAAATGAATATAGCGATCGAAAACATTGAAAAAGAATTAGAAGAGCGGCTTCGCGAGCTGCGTGAACAAGGAAAATTGTTGGAAGCGCAACGACTCGAACAGCGGACGCGCTACGATATTGAAATGATGAAAGAGATGGGATTTTGTTCGGGCATCGAAAACTACTCGCGTCATTTGACGTTGCGTCCGCCCGGTTCGACCCCTTATACGTTGTTAGATTATTTTCCTGACGACTTTTTAATTGTGATTGACGAATCGCATGTGACGCTGCCGCAAATTCGCGGCATGTATAACGGGGATAAAGCGCGAAAAGAAGTGCTTGTCGAACACGGTTTTCGCTTGCCGTCGGCGCTCGATAACCGCCCGCTCACGTTTGCAGAATTTGAGCAAAAGGTGAATCAAATCATTTACGTATCAGCGACGCCCGGTCCGTATGAACTTGAACATTGTCCGCAAGTTGTCGAGCAAATTATTCGTCCGACAGGGTTGTTAGATCCGACGATTGATGTGCGACCGATCGCAGGGCAAATAGACGACTTAGTTGATGAAATTCAAAAGCGCATCGCTCGCAAAGAACGGACGCTTGTGACGACATTGACGAAAAAGATGGCGGAAGACTTAACAGATTATTTAAAAGATATTGGCATTCAAGTTGCTTACTTGCATTCCGAAATTAAAACGTTAGAGCGAATTGAAATTATTCGCGATTTACGATTAGGCAAATACGATGTGCTTGTCGGCATTAACTTATTGCGTGAAGGGCTTGATATTCCAGAAGTATCGCTCGTTGCTATTTTAGATGCCGATAAAGAAGGATTTTTACGCTCTGAACGTTCACTCATTCAAACGATTGGACGGGTGGCGCGCAATGCGAACGGGCATGTCATTATGTATGCTGATACGATCACGAAATCAATGGAAATTGCGATCAATGAAACGAAGCGGCGCCGCGCCATTCAAGAAGCATATAATCGCGAGCATGGTATCGTGCCGAAAACGATTCAAAAAGACGTTCCAGACGTTATTCGCGCTACGTTTGCTGCGGAAGAAAAAGAAACGTACGAAACGAAAGATGTTCGTCATTTATCAAAAGAAGAACGTCTTGCGCTCATTGCCCAACTTGAACAAGAAATGAAAGAGGCGGCGAAAGCTCTTCATTTCGAACGTGCAGCACAATTGCGCGATCTCATTTTAGAACTGAAAGCTGAGGTGTAGCGTATGGATCACATTATCGTCAAAGGAGCGCGTGCACACAATTTAAAAAATATTGATGTCGTCATTCCGCGCAATAAGCTCGTTGTGCTTACCGG
>NZ_DAITON010000169.1:2237-3928 GCF_036834105.1 Anoxybacillus sp.
CATTGAAATTACATCGCAAACGATTGAGCAAATGGTTGATCGATTAATGCAGTATCCGGAGCGGACGAAAATGCAAATATTAGCTCCGATCGTTTCGGGAAGGAAAGGGACGCACGTCAAAACGTTAGAAGAAATAAAAAAGCAAGGATATGTACGCGTGCGCATCGACGGGGAATTGCGCGATGTATCTGAAGACATCTCCCTTGAAAAAAATAAAAAGCATTCAATTGAAGTCGTTGTTGACCGCATCATGATGAAAGAGGGCATTCAGTCGCGTCTTGCCGACTCGCTCGAGACGGCGTTAAAGCTCGCGGAAGGAAAAGTGCTCGTCGACGTCGTCGGACAAGAAGAGCTATTGTTTAGTGAACATCATGCTTGCCCGCATTGTGGTTTTTCTATCGGTGAATTAGAGCCGCGCATCTTCTCGTTTAATAGTCCGTACGGGGCATGTCCATCGTGTGACGGGCTCGGGTCGAAGCTTGAAGTCGATCTCGACTTAGTTATTCCAAATCAAGAGTTAACGCTTCGTGAACACGCGCTCGCGCCGTGGGAACCACAAAGCTCGCAATATTATCCGCAGCTGTTAGAAGCGGTATGTCGTCATTACGGCATTGATATGGACGTGCCTGTGAAACAGTTGCCGAAACAGCAGCTCGATCTTTTATTGTATGGATCGAACGGTGAGAAAATATATTTTCGCTATGAAAACGACTTCGGTCATGTGCGTGAAACGTATGTGGAGTTCGAAGGCGTCGTGCGCAACGTCGAACGCCGTTATCGTGAAACGACGTCAGATTATGTGCGTGAACAAATGGAAAAATATATGACTGAACAACCGTGTCCGGCGTGCCATGGCAACCGTTTGAAAAAAGAAAGTTTGGCTGTTTTTATCGGCGGTAAGCATATTGGCGAAGTGACGGCGATGTCGGTCAATGAAGCGCTCACGTTTTTTGAAACGCTTCAATTGACGGAAAAAGAACAAAAAATCGCTCATTTAATTTTGCGTGAAATTGTTGAGCGTCTCGGCTTTTTAAAAAATGTCGGGCTCGATTATTTAACGTTAAATCGAGCGGCAGGGACGCTTTCAGGTGGAGAGGCGCAGCGCATCCGGCTCGCAACGCAAATCGGCTCGCGGCTAACAGGGGTGTTATACGTGTTAGATGAGCCGTCGATCGGGTTGCATCAGCGCGATAACGACCGGCTTATTGCGACGTTACAAAGCATGCGTGATTTAGGGAATACGCTCATCGTTGTGGAACACGATGAAGATACGATGCTTGCGGCAGATTATTTAATTGACATCGGGCCGGGAGCGGGGGCGCACGGCGGGCAAGTCGTCGCTGCAGGCACGCCTGAACAAGTGATGAACGATCCACAATCGTTAACCGGCCAATATTTATCAGGAAAAAAATTTATCCCCCTTCCGCTCGAACGAAGAAAGCCAGACGGCCGTTGGCTGGAAGTCATTGGAGCACGAGAAAACAACTTAAAAAACGTCGATGTCCGCATTCCGCTCGGATTGTTCGTGGCGGTGACGGGCGTATCGGGTTCAGGAAAAAGTACGCTCATTAATGAAATTTTGCATAAAGCGTTAGCGCAAAAGTTGCATCATGCGAAAGTGAAACCGGGAGAACATACAGACATTTACGGTATTCATTATTTAGATAAAGTAATCGATATCGATCAATCTC
>NZ_DAITON010000170.1:0-3770 GCF_036834105.1 Anoxybacillus sp.
CCCAAGCAAGGGCTATTTTTATGCTTACTCGATTTTATCTAGCACCACGGGTATTATATCATAAAAGAGCGGGCATGATCCCGCTCTTATTTCATAAATGGCCACCAGTTGGCTCGCCCAAACGTTTTCGCCATTACCGGAATAAATAATGGCAAAACGACAAGGGCGTATAAAAATAACCCTGTTAAAATAATCGTTGCAATTTGTAATAGCGATAAGACGCCGGATGGATACATCGCCGCAAACGTTCCTCCTAAAATGACAGCAGCTGAAATAATGACCGTTCCCATATGGCGCATCGCTTCAAGCATCGCTTCTTGCACCGTTTTGTCACGGTATTCGTTAAAGCGATCCATTAAGAAAATACTGTAGTCAATACCGAGCGCCATTAAAATGACGAATGCGAAAAACGGAACAGCCCAGTTCACTCCTTCGTATCCGAGCATATTCACAAACACAAGTTCGGTAAACGCCATCGATGTATAGTACGTTAAAATAAGCGATAACATTAAATACGCTGGCATAATAAACGAGCGAAGAAGAACAATTAAAATGATCGCAATGCCCGCAAGCATAAATACAGATGTTCGGGCATAATCAGCGGCAGAAATGTCGCGCAAATCGGAATAAATGCTTGTCACGCCGCCAACGCCTACTTTCGCATGCTCAAGCTTCGTACCGTTCACCGCCCGCGCAATCGCTTCCTTCACTTGTGCGATTTTTTCCATCGTCGTCGTTTCATACGGATTGGATGAAAAGACAACATCAAACGTTATAACTTTTCCGTCTTTCGACATATATGCTTCCTTCGCTTGAGCAAATTCCTCGCTCGTCAACAATTGTGGCGGCATATACCATCCTGCCATTTCTTCATCTGGTGCATTCGCTAACTGTGAAACGTACTGTTTCGCCGACTGTAATCCATTTTCTACTTGTTGTAAACCATCGACACTTTGATTTAACCCTGAAATAAGTTGATCCATTTGGTTGTTTAGTTGCGAAAAGCCAGCTAATAGTTGCTGTTGACCTTCGTTCACTTTCGTTAATCCATTTGTCACTTCTGGCAGTCGTTGCACGATTTGACCTTGACCATTTGCTGCTTGCTCTAATCCAGAACGAAGCTTTCCAAGTCCAACGATCAGTTGATCCATTCCCGTAATAAGTGCTTGCTGTCCATTCGTTACTGTCGCAAACGATTCGTTTGCTTGCTGTAAGCCGCGTTGAATACGTTGCAGCGCGTCGTTCACTTGAACGAGGGCACTAGATAATGCGTTCATTTGTGTCCCCATTTGTTCAATCGCTTGCTTCACGCTCGCATATTCGGCATCTTCGCGCAAACCGGCATGACGGTCTTCAATGCGATTGAGCGACTGAGAAAGAAGCGGCAGCTGTTGGGAAATAGTGCGCAATCCCCCTTCGATTTGTGCATATTGTTCGCTCAGCTGACGTAGTCCACCAGTTGCTTGTTCATATCCTTTTCGCAACTCGTTTGCCCCATCATGCACTTTTTTCATATTCGCTTGTACCATCTGTAACCCTTTTTCAAGATCAGCGGCACCGATCGCTCCGCTTCGCACTCCATCTTCGAGCTGCTTCAATGCTTGCTGCAAGTCGCCCATTCCTGTTTTTAGTTTCATCGTCCCGCTAACAAGTTCGCGAATGCCTCCGGTCGCTTGCTCTAGCTTCGGAGCTGACTTCGCCATTTCGCTGCTCGCTTCACTTAAACCAGAACGAATTTGCCCGATGCCGTCCGCTCCTTTTCCAAGTCCATCTTTTAACTGTTCCGCTTGCTTTGTCACAAACAATTGATCAATTGGCTCTCCAAGCGGGCGAGTTACTGAACGAACAGCTTCCACACCATCAATATTTGCCACTTCGCGACTCATTTTTTCAATTAAGTAGTAATATTGTTCATCATCCATCGCTTCATCATTTTTTAGGACGATTTTCGTCGGCATCGCTTCCCCTTCACTAAAGTGGGCTGAAATGATGTTAAATGCTTTAACAGACGCGTAACGATCCCCGATTTCCGCCATCGAGTTAAAAGAAAGCTTGCCGTCATACGTCAATAAAATCGGCAATGTGATAACTGCCACGATCGCAAGCGCCCATAGTGGACGGGCGAAAGAAAAACGACCTGCGATATCCCATAATTTGCTCGGCTTATGTTCAAGCGCCCCTTTCATCGGCCAAAAAAGTTTTTCACCAAGTGTAGCCATAAAAAATGGTACAAGCGTAATAAGGGCAACAAGCAACACGACGACACCGACCGCTACAGCTGATGCGGACTGATACAGTTTAAATGTTGACAGCCCAATTGACGCAAAGCCGATCATGACCGCCAGTCCGCTGAAAATAACCGTCTTTCCAGCCGTCTTATACGTGGCGATAATCGCTTCTGTTCGGTCTTCTCGTTTCGCTAATTCTTCTTTAAAACGGCTTAACAATAAAATACAATAATCCGTTCCAATCCCGAACAAAACGGCAACTAAAAATGTTTGCGTAAACGTAGAAAGCGGAAAGTCGACTCGATCGACAAGAAAAGCAACAACAGATTGCGATACGATATACGTCAATCCAACCGTCAGCAACGGCACAAACGGAGCAACGAGCGAACGAAAGACAAGAAATAAAACAATTAAAATAAACACGACCGTAATGCCTTCTGTTTTTTTCAATCCTTCTTGTGAACTTTGTACGACATCTTCGTCAATCATCCAGTTGCTCGTATAATAGTGCGGCACTTGAATATGTTTGATTGCATCATAAAGCGCTTTGCTCATTTCTTTTGCTGTACGCCCATTTCGTTCTAATTGGAGCGAGACAAGGACAGTCGTCCCGTCTTTTGCAACGAGCTTTTCTTTCAATTGATCATTATCGAACGGCGACACAACTTGCGTCACTCCGATCTCTTTTTTGTTCGCTTGCAACTGTTCAATCGCTTTCTCGATTTCTTTCCAATCTTTTTCTTGTAATCTTTCTTTCCGATGGAAAACGAGGACAGCGCTCATTTCTCCTTCTTTCTTTTCTTGCTTTTGTACTTCTTTTAGCAGTTCGCTTGCGAGCGAAGATGAATAGCCGTCTGGGACAGTAATTTGCCCTTTTTCACGCACAAGTTGCCCCATATTCGGAGCGGTCATCGCAAGCACGACAGCTGCTATCATCCAAGCGAGTAAAACGACCCATCTCCCACGAACGATCGTTTTCATTTGTTTTCCTCCATTTCGTGTAAAATCGTTGCCAACTTTTCATACGTTTGAATAAACTGCTCAATTTCCTCATACGAAAGCTTCGTCATCATCGTCTGAACAAGTTCGTATACTTTTTGTTCCGTTTCAATAAGCCACATCTTTCCTTTTTCTGTCAGTGTAAGAGAAATGACGCGACGATCGTCTCCATCTTTTCCTCGTTCAATCATTCCTTTTTCAACGAGGCGATTCGTCATCGCAGTAATCGCGCTTTTATTCACCGCAAACACGTCCGCTAATTCCGTCGATGTACACATCCCTCGTTTATATATGTAGCGCAATACATAATATTGATCGTGCGTCACATCGTCTAATTCACATTTCATTAGTGCAGCCCCTCGCTTATTTACGAGAAACGAAACGGATAAATAACGCTCAATAAATTGTTGTATGCTTCCCTCCATCTTTTGATACCTCCTATTCAAATTGTTCAATTGTTTAACTGTTTAATACTATAACTATTTAACGCAAAATGGTCAATGATGAAGTAACGTATGATATAATGTTGAAAAAAGCGAGGGA
>NZ_DAITON010000171.1:0-3769 GCF_036834105.1 Anoxybacillus sp.
ACACTACAAGCAGTCAGGCTGCTTAAGCGCTCCCTTCTTCCGCTATCGGTATGATAGTTGGTAGAATGGAACCCGTCAAGGAAAGCACTTGACTGTTTCCATTCTACCAACTTCGTGGTCTGTATGCGGAAGAAGGATCTGGACTGATGAACCCATTTCATCCAGCTAACATGTTTCTAGGATTGATTGGAAATCACAGAAAATGGTGAAGACCCAAATTAATAACCTTGCGATCGGAGAAAAGGCGTTGCTTTGACATGGGGGAAAAAACGAGACTTGCGACGATTCGCTTCGATTGGTTTAGCTTATCAAAGCTCCCTTTATACACTTCTCCACATAAAATCATCATATAGCTCTCATATTTGTTGAAATATATGAAAATAAAAAACTATATTGTAAGCGTTAACAATCATCATTATAATGACTTCAAACGCGTTTATGTTTTAATGCAAACGTTTTCACCATCACTTTACTTCAAGAAAGGATGTGTGTGTATGAATTATTTGAAAAAAGTGTGGTTGTATTACGCTATCGTCGCTACCTTAATTATTTCCTTTCTCACGCCCTTTTCAACCGCCCGAGCAAATACCGCACCTGTCAACGGAACAATGATGCAGTATTTCGAGTGGGACTTACCGAATGATGGCACACTATGGACAAAAGTAAAAAATGAAGCTATCAATCTTTCGTCTTTAGGTATTACGGCACTATGGCTCCCACCGGCATATAAAGGAACGAGTCAAAGCGATGTCGGATACGGCGTGTACGATTTATATGATTTAGGGGAATTTAATCAAAAAGGAACGATTCGTACGAAATACGGAACAAAAACGCAGTATATTCAAGCGATTCAAGCTGCTAAGGCGGCAGGGATGCAAATATATGCCGATGTTGTATTTAATCATAAAGCAGGAGCTGATGCGACGGAATGGGTCGATGCTGTTGAAGTGAATCCAACTAACCGTAATCAAGAAGTGTCAGGCACATACCAAATTCAAGCGTGGACGAAGTTCGACTTTCCTGGTCGCGGAAACACGTATTCTAGTTTTAAATGGCGTTGGTATCATTTTGACGGAACAGATTGGGATCAAAGCCGTCAATTAAGTCGAATTTACAAGTTTCGTGGTACAGGAAAAGCATGGGATTGGGAAGTTGACACAGAAAACGGAAACTACGATTACTTAATGTTTGCTGATTTGGATATGGATCACCCGGAAGTGGTAGCCGAATTGAAAAACTGGGGAAAATGGTATGCGAACACAACGAACGTAGACGGGTTTCGCTTAGATGCGGTGAAACATATCAAATATAGCTTTTTCCCTGACTGGCTGTCATATGTACGTAATCAAACAGGGAAAAATTTATTTGCCGTCGGTGAATTTTGGAGCTATGACGTCAATAAACTGCATAACTACATTACAAAAACAAATGGGGCTATGTCATTATTCGATGCCCCGTTGCATAACAACTTTTACATTGCTTCAAAATCAAGTGGTTACTTTGACATGCGTTATTTGTTGAATAACACGTTAATGAAAGATCAACCAGCACTAGCCGTCACACTTGTTGACAACCATGACACACAGCCTGGTCAATCTTTGCAATCTTGGGTAGAGCCTTGGTTTAAACCACTTGCTTACGCCTTTATTTTAACGAGACAAGAAGGGTATCCATGTGTTTTTTATGGCGACTACTACGGCATTCCAAAATACAATATTCCAGGCCTAAAAAGCAAAATCGATCCACTTCTTATTGCACGTAGAGACTACGCATACGGAACGCAGCGCGATTATATCGATCACCAAGATATTATCGGCTGGACGCGCGAAGGAATAGACGCAAAACCAAACTCTGGACTCGCAGCTTTAATCACTGACGGCCCTGGTGGAAGCAAGTGGATGTATGTAGGCAAAAAACATGCCGGTAAAGTTTTTTATGATTTAACTGGAAACAGAAGTGATACAGTAACGATCAATGCAGATGGCTGGGGAGAGTTCAAAGTCAACGGAGGCTCCGTTTCCATTTGGGTTGCGAAAACATCAAACGTAACATTTACCGTCAACAACGCAACGACAGTGTATGGACAAAACGTATATGTCGTTGGAAATATTCCAGAGCTAGGGAACTGGAACATAGCGAATGCTATTCAAATGACGCCATCCCCTTATCCGACATGGAAAACAACTGTTTCCTTGCCTCAAGGAAAAGCAATTGAATTTAAGTTTATTAAGAAAGACAGTGCAGGAAACGTTATATGGGAAAGCATAGCCAATCGAACGTATACTGTTCCGTTCTCATCAACCGGATCATATACTGCAAACTGGAACGTGCCATAACATGCTCAAGTCAGCTTGCCGATAAAAACGGCAAGCTGTACTCATGCACACATTATGCTCTTTAGCACGGATCATCGCTTTCTTGTCTCTTTCCAATTCCAAATGGTAGAGACCGAAACACGGACGTTACAATCCGATATTTAAATGTTTCTTTAATTGGCTGGATATCATTGCCCTTTCTTCCTCAGGGACAATGAAGTAGTAAATGCCATTCATTTTTTGACCTTTTCCTTGCATGTGGAGTTGTTCTATATGATGGCGAGCCTCTTTGTAATTCGCTTGAATTTGCTTCATTTCGTCAAACGTCATATTCGTCTTTACATTTTTCCCAATGGCTTCAAGTATATCGCTATAGTTGACTAGAGAAGAAAAGCTCGCCCCTTTTTTAATAATAGCCGCAATCACTTGCTTTTGGCGATCTTGTCTTCCGAAATCACCACGCGGATCATCATAGCGCATGCGCGTATATTTTAAAGCACGATCCCCATCTAAAGTAATTTCACCTTTTGGGAAAGATTCTCCTTCATAATTAAAGGCAAAAGGATTACTTACTGTTACACCGCCAACCGCATCAACGATATCCTTGAAACCTTCCATATTGACTTTTATATAATAGTCAACTGGAATATGTAAAAACTGCTCAACCGTTGCAATCGTCATTTCCACTCCGCCAAAAGCGTAAGAGTGGTTAATTTTATCCTCTTTTCCTTTTCCGACGATCGCTGTGCGAGTATCGCGCGGAATGCTCAACATTTTAATCGATTGCTCTTTCGGATTCAACGTGACGACAATTAACGAATCTGCTCGTCCACGATCGTTTTTACGTTCATCTACCCCGATAAGCAAAACAGATATCGGCTCACCTTTTCCGAGTGATAACTCATTCTCTCGCTGTTCCGAACGTTCTCGCTCAATCGGCTCATGCATCTCGTTTATTGTTTCCTTGAACTTACCGTACATCGAAAAAGCATACGCCCCTGCTATGACAAGAAGTAGCACAACAATAGCTATAATCTTATAACGTCTTTTTCCCCGTTTGTTTGCTTCCATTTCTATCTTCCCTTTATGCTGGGATATCATTCAAGTGAAGCGTACCATATGGAAACAAAAAGGACAAGGGGACTACCGTCAAAAAGTCGCTGAAACACATTATTCAGCAACCGTCAGACGCTTCCTCGCCTCATGAGTGAGCACTAAATATGAACGGGATTTACCGTCTTCATCACGTTCCACTTTCTCTGTCCACGGATGAAGTAAAAGCAAACCTAGCTTTAGTCGAGCATTTGGATCAAATATTTGTTGGAGAATAGTCTTTATATACGAACCGAAAAAATGCTGAATCTCAACGCTAAAAGAAGTGACTCCACCAAAAAATATGGACTCTTTTCATAATTTTATGCAAGAAGAATACATACCATAAATACGAAAACAGC
>NZ_DAITON010000172.1:0-3755 GCF_036834105.1 Anoxybacillus sp.
TCATTGTAATAGGCGAGCATACTTTTGCCAAGATTTTCGTACACTTCAAGCTTATCGGCAAGTTGTTCGCTCGGGTAAAAACGCTCGTCTTCCACGATGTCTTTTGGCAAGTAGTCGAGCGCTTTTTTATTTGGCGTCGAATAGCCAACATACTTGGCATTTTGGGCTGCATTTTTCGGATCGAGCATAAAATTAATAAATTGATGCGCTCCTTCAATATTTTTTGCTGTTTTCGGGATAACCATATTATCAAACCATAAGTTTGTTCCTTCCTTCGGGATGACATAATCAAGGCGTTCATTTTCCCACATAATTTCCGCCGCATCTCCTGACCAAACGATGCCGATGGCTGCTTCTTCATTTGCAAGCAGCATTTTAATCTCATCGCCGACGATCGCTTTGACGTTTGGAGTTAGCTTATCGAGTTTTTGTTTTGCTTGTTGTAAATGAGCTTTGTTCGTATCATTTAAGGAATAATGCAAACTATTTAACGCCATGCCGATAATTTCGCGCGCACCGTCGACAAGCAAAATTTGATTTTTAAAGGAAGGATCCCATAAGTCGTTCCAGCTCGTTATTTCTTTTCCTCCAAGAAGTGCGCGATTGTAGACAATGCCGACCGTTCCCCAAAAATAAGGGATGGAATATTCATTGCCCGGATCAAATGATAAATTCAAAAAGCGCTGATCAATATAGCGTAAGTTTGGAAGTTTCGCGTGGTCGATCGGCAACAATAAACCTTCTTCTTTCATCTTGCTAATTGCGTATTCTGAAGGGACAGCGACATCAAATGTCGTTCCACCTTGGGAAATTTTTGTCATCATCGCTTCATTGGAATCAAATGTTTGATAAATGACTTTTAGCCCTGTTTCTTTTTCGAATTTTTTAATGAGCGCAGGATCAATATAGTCGCCCCAGTTATAAATCGTTAACGTATTGACTCCTTCATATCCTTTCGACGATTCGATCATACGTACAACATAAAGCAAGCTAAAAGCAATGAGCCAAACGAGCAAAAAAAGTGATAATAACTTTCTCATTTTTGTCCCCCCTTCGCACTCGTCCGTTGTGTAATTATGTAGTACACAACAACGAGAAGGAGCGTAAATAAGAAAAGAAGGGTAGATAAAGCGTTGACGGATAACGAAATTCCTTGACGCGCCCGCGAATAAATTTCAACCGATAACGTCGAAAAGCCGTTGCCTGTGACGAAAAATGTTACTGCAAAATCGTCAAGCGAGTATGTGAGCGCCATGAAAAAACCAGCAAAAATGCCTGGTGTCACATACGGAAGAACGACTTTCGTCAGCACGTTCCACTCGTTTGCTCCTAAGTCGCGCGCAGCGTCAATCAACGTCGGGCTCATTTCCTGCAGCTTCGGCAACACCATTAAGACGACAATCGGAATGCTGAAGGCAATATGCGACAATAGGACGGACGTAAATCCGAGCTGAATACCTGCGATCGTGAATAAGATGAGAAACGATGCCCCGATAATGACGTCAGGGCTAACAATCAAAATGTTATTCAATGTAAGGAGCGTTTGTTTCCAACGATGCGTCGCATAGTAAATGGCGATCGCTCCGAAGACGCCAATGATTGTCGCAAGCGACGACGATAATAATGCGACGATTACTGTATGCAGGACGATCACAAGCAAACGTGTATCGTCAAACACATCTTTGTACCAATCAAGCGTAAACGATTCGAAATGATGCATCGTTCCGCCGCTATTAAATGAATAGTAAATTAAATAAAAAATAGGCATATATAACACAAAAAACACGAACGCTAAATAGAGGCGAGCAACCTTCATTGTCTCACCCCCCATTTTTTATTCCCTGTTATAGCCATGATGCCTGCCATAGCGATCATTAAAAAGACAGCGATTGTCGCCCCCATGCCCCAGTTTTGTGTGACGAGAAAATGTTGCTCGACTGCTGTTCCGAGCGTTATGACGCGGTTTCCAGCAATTAGTCTCGTCAACATAAAGAGCGAGAGCGACGGAATAAATACCGCCTGGCAACCCGCTTTGACTCCATCGAGCGTCAGTGGAAAAATGACGCGCCGAAATGTCGTCCATTCGCTTGCCCCTAGATCCCGTGCGGCATCAATTAAGGAATGATTCAATTTTTCAAGCGCATTAAAAATCGGTAAAATCATAAACGGAATAAAAATATAAACAGATACGAAAACAAAACTGAAATCTGTAAACAATAATTGCTTTGTCCCGATTCCGATCGCTTCCAATAGCGCGTTGACCGCACCGTATGTGCCGAACAGTCCGAGAAAGGCATACGCTTTTAACAATAAGTTAACCCATGTCGGCAAAATAATAAGCAATAACCATAGCTGCTTATGCTTCGTTTTTGTTAAAAAATAAGCGGTCGGATAAGCGATAAGAAGCGAGCACGCTGTAATTAAAAACGCGTACCAAAACGAATGAATTGTCATTCGTAAATAAACAGGCGTAAAAAAAGTTTCATAGTTTACGAGCGAAAAGCGCCCTTCGATATCGAAAAACGAATAGTATACGACGAGAATAATTGGCGCAATGACGAACAATGCAATCCATAGCCAATACGGGACAGCATAAGCGTAGCGCCGCATGTTATTCACCTCCGCTCCGCTTCATCACATGGATAGCTTCCGGCTCAAAATGAAGGCCGATCTCTTCCCCGATTTCTGCCTTTTTCGTCGAGTGAACGAGCCATTCATTTCCGTACGCATCGTAACAACAAAGCTCGTAATGTACGCCGCGAAATAAAACAGAATCGACACGCACGCGCAACTTGCCGCGTTCAGCGGTTGTTAATTCTAAGTCTTCCGGGCGAATGACAATATCGACTTGTTCGTTTTTTGAAAATCCACGATCGACGCACGTAAATTGTTGATTGGCAAATTCAACAACAAAATCGTCAACCATCGTTCCGACAATGATGTTTGACTCCCCGATAAAATCAGCGACGAAACGATTGACGGGCTCATCATAAATATCTTTCGGTGTGCCGCGTTGTTCAATTTTTCCTTTGTTCAACACGAAAATTTCATCCGACATGGCAAGCGCTTCTTCTTGGTCGTGAGTGACGAAAATAAACGTAATACCGAGCCTCCGCTGTAATTCACGCAGCTCATATTGCATTTCTGTCCGCAGCTTTAAATCGAGGGCGGAAAGTGGCTCATCTAACAAAAGGACGTCCGGCTCGTTGACGATGGCGCGGGCGATGGCGACGCGTTGCCGCTGTCCCCCTGACATTTCATGAATGGCGCGTTGTTCATATCCTTCTAAGTTGACGAAACGAAGCGCTTCTTTTACTTTTCGTTCAATGTCTGCTTCGCGCAAGTTTTTTATGCGCAACCCGAAAGCGACGTTTTCAAACACATTTAAATGAGGAAAAAGCGCATAATCTTGAAAAACGGTATTCACCTGTCGTTTATTTGCTGGAATGCCGTTCATTCGCTTTCCGTGAAAATAAATATCACCTTTTGTCGGTTCGATAAAACCAGCGATTAAGCGAAGAATGGTCGTTTTTCCACATCCGGAGGGGCCAAGAAGCGTATAAAACTTCCCACGCTCCATTTCAAAGCTCACATCATCGAGCACAGGATCATCATCATCGTATTGTTTTGTGACATGTTCAAAGCGAATGATGACACGATCATCCATTTTGTTTATCTCACCTCATTTTTCACATATTTAAGTTCATTATGAATGATCGGTCTATATTGGGCAACTTTTTTTCGCTATTGGAGAA
>NZ_DAITON010000173.1:0-3744 GCF_036834105.1 Anoxybacillus sp.
TAAAAAAAAGAAACTTTACATTAACGGCGAATGGGTAGAGTCGGAGTCGTATACACCGCTTTTGTCGCCGTATTCTAGGGAAGTGTTGGCGGAGATACCGATCGCGACAAAACAAGATGTAAATTGGGCGATTGCGGCGGCCGATGAGGCGCGGCGAACGATGGCGCAACTGCCAGCGCACGAACGATCGGCGATTTTAGAGCGGGTTGTTTCGTTGTTGCAACAGCGCGCAGATGAAGCGGCGAAGCTCGTTGCCCTAGAGGCAGCAAAGCCGATCACGACCGCAAAAGCGGAAGTAGCACGCACCATTCAAACATACAAGTTTGCTGCCGAAGAAGCGAAGCGTATTCATGGGGAAACGATTCCTCTTGATGCTACGCCAGGTGGCGAAAACCGCATCGCATTTACGGTGAGAGAACCAATTGGTGTCATTGGTGCTATTACCCCATTTAACTTTCCTTTAAATTTAGTAGCGCATAAGCTAGGGCCTGCGATTGCCTCTGGAAATGCGGTCGTGTTAAAACCTGCGAGCCAAACGCCTCTTTCGGCGTATTTTATCGCGGAACTGTTTGAACAGGCGGGGCTGCCGAAAGGAGCGCTTAATGTCGTGACCGGGAGCGGAAAAACGGTTGGCGATCAAATCGTTGCTGACCCACGTATTAGTATGGTTACATTTACTGGAAGTCCTGAGGTAGGTATCGGCATTCGCAACAAAGCAGGACTGAAACGTGTGACGTTGGAGTTAGGATCAAACTCAGCGGTCATTATTGATGAACATGTGGATATCGATCGTATTATTCCGCGATGCATTGTTGGTGCGTTCTCATTTCAAGGACAAGTGTGCATTTCGTTGCAACGTATTTACGTGCATGAAAAAAGGTATAGAGAATTTGTCGAAAAGTTTGTGGCAGCAGTAAAGCAGTTGAAAGTCGGCGATCCACTTGATCCGAGCACAGATGTATCGGCGCTTATTTCTGAAAAAGACGTCGAGCGTTCGTTACAATGGATTGAAGAGGCGAAACAAGGCGGTGCGACAGTGGCTATTGGTGGGGAGAGACAAGGGAATATTTTACTTCCGACGGTCATTTTAGGCGCGGCACCGACAATGAAAGTATCATGTCAAGAAGTATTTGCACCGATTGTGTTAATTAATCAAGTTTCCTCCATCGATGAAGCGATTGAACTTGTGAATGATTCGCGTTATGGATTGCAAGCTGGCGTATATACAGACAACGTTCACGTCGCATGGGAAGCAGCAGAGAAACTGCATGTCGGCGGGGTGCTTATTAACGATATTCCGACGTTCCGTGTCGATCATATGCCGTATGGTGGGGTGAAAGAAAGTGGCTTTGGCCGAGAAGGCATTCGTTACGCAATCGAAGAAATGACAGAGCTAAAGCTGATTATCTTCAACCGGAACCGATAAAAACGTAACATGCTCGGCTCTTGTCATTCTAAACAAGAGCCGTTTTAACTCCATGCAAATACATACTTTAATGGAATAGCTAAGCCCTCAAATTGTGGGGAGTGCAACGTGTCTTGCTGTCCGTATGTTGCGTGCCGTTGATACGCATCTTCCTGCAAATGGTACACGTGAATCATTTTGTTAGCTGTATCGACAATCCAATATTCAGTAATTCGATAGTGTTGGTAAATATAAAATTTTTCATTGTAGTCTTTTAAAGCGGTTGAAGGTGATAATACCTCGACAACAAGCGTAGGTGATCCGTAACATCCCTTTTTAACAATTTGATTTTTATTACAAATAACTGCAATATCAGGTTGAACAATATCATCAGGGGGTTCATATGTCTCATTTTTGCTAAGGAATACATCAAAGGGTGCCGTAAAAACATAACAATGTTTATTTTGAAAAAAATGACGCAATGCAAAATATAATTCCCCTACTACAAATTGATGTTCTGAAGATGGAGCAGGTGTCATATTATACGGTTTTCCATTTATAAGTTCCCAACGACCTTCCCATGTTTTCCAGTCAGCGTAGGAGTAAATTTTGTTCGGATCAGGGACATTGCTCATTGTTTCACCCTCTTTTGTTTTAAAAGTATGTTTGTTCACGGTTTAAGTTTAACAAAAGAAAGCGAGGAAGTGTAGGGATACAAAATAAGCGATTGAACTAAGATATTGTGATATTTTTTTGGTTTATTTATGGAAATAAACCTTATGTATATGCTTTTAGTAGGAGATTTTTCCGTAAGTTTAAAAGCTTTTTAATTTTGTCATTCTTCATAAGTAACTCTTCACCCCAGTGCTAGTGTATAAAAAAGCCCAGCATAAATAGGGCATTTCTGTCAAAGAAAATACCCTAGGTAGCGGAAAGAACTCGATCTATCGTTTCGCCTGCCAACAGAAGACACAACGAGTCCCACACGTTTTTTCGTGTTTCGTTAGTGTGGAAACGATGCTTCTTGTGATACAAAAAGACTGGGCGAATGTTTCTTCACGAAACGTGCCAGAGATGTTCTCTTTCACTTTAACCTGCTTGGTTATTGTCAAGGGGAACATGAGTTTCTCGCAAGAAACGAAGCGCTTCTTCCTTTCGTTTTTGAAGCCGTCGAACAAAGGCAAGTGCCTTTTTCGGGAGAGGTGTCATCGTTTCCAATCGGTGCTGTACTTCTGCTAAGATGCGATCAACTTAACGGAAGTCGAGCTTGAAAGGCTTGACTTCACGCAAAGAAGCCCCACATCCTTGACACATGTTCACACGATGGACGACACGATGATGTGGATGTTCCACTTGACGGAGAGTTGTTCCCTGATGTCCCTCTTGTCCACCTGGTTTTTCGCCAGATGGCTCGTGTGAAGAACGTATGTTGGCAAAACGGTCAGAAGATGAGGGCAGATGGCTACTGGAGCCGTTTTTTTGTGCGCGCTTCCAGCTCTTGAATGCGATACTTGAGTTGTTCATTTTCTTTGCGTAGCTGCTGGATTTCTGTCAAAAGCTGACCGATGACTTGTTGTTGATGAGCAATCAACTTTTTTTGTTGTTGAACTTTGCCGATGAGGCTCTCTACTGTAAATACAGCTTGTTGTACCGTCAACATGCGATAAGAAATACAAAAAATATTCAGCCCACTTTATGATACGGCTGAATAGTTACAAAATATTTTTAATAATAAGCATTCCAACTGTCGGTTGCGCTATCTTTGCCAACAATTAGTGATAGACTTCTTGAAATGGAACTACCAGCATTGGCTAAGTTAAGAGTTGCTGATAATCTAGCTTCAGCTTTTTCGTTGCTTGTTTCCTTAGAACGAATGATTCTCATGCTTGGATTAGTATAGGTACCACCTGCTGTCCAAATATTCCAGTTTCCAGCCCACTGTATTGAATCATAATCATATCTTACCAAAGTGTAGTCTGCATAAAAGGAGAATCCGTATGTGGCTAGTTGATAGCTTACTAGTCTGTTTGTGCACGATGTTGTGAATGTTCCTGTTGAACAACTTCCACCAGAGATACTATCAGGTGAGATGTACCCTCTTGTTTTTCCATACTTCAACTCTCCAACTTTAACAGAGGGATCTGTAAATTGAGTTTGAGAAGCAGAGCCGTCTGGAAAAAAATATGTGATTGTAACAAGCTCACCATTCACCTCTTTAACTTTTTTTACAGCTTGTTCTGGGCTTAATATATCAGCATCTAATACCTCCCCGTTTTTTAATTTATTACTGTAGATGAGCAAATTTACTAACATAAATTTACAACCAAACAAAAAAAGGA
>NZ_DAITON010000174.1:0-3738 GCF_036834105.1 Anoxybacillus sp.
TAAACAATTTACGACAACCTAGTTTTAGGTTGTTATTTTTTTACAAATACCGTATGAAAGGGGCAACGTCGATGCTTCAACAAAAAAACGTTTTATTATGCGTGACAGGTGGCATTGCCGTATATAAAGCGGCAGCGCTCACAAGCAAACTTGTACAAGCGGGAGCGAACGTCAAAGTCGTCATGACCGAAGCTGCTCGCCAATTCGTTACACCACTTACGTTTCAAGCGCTATCCAAAAACGAAGTGTACGTCGATACGTTTGATGAAAAGAAGCCAGATGTCATTGCGCACATTGATTTAGCTGATTGGGCAGATGTCGTACTCGTTGCCCCTGCGACCGCAAACACGATCGCCAAACTCGCGCACGGCATAGCGGATAACATGGTCACAACCGTTTTACTTGCGACGAAAGCGCCGGTTTGGCTCGCGCCAGCAATGAACGTCCATATGTACGAACATTCGGCTGTACAGCAAAATATGCGTACGTTGCAGTCGTTTGGCTATCGCTTCATAGAACCGGCTGAAGGGCCGCTCGCGTGCGGCTATGTAGGCAAAGGGCGGTTAGAAGAGCCAGAAACGATTGTTTCGCTGCTTGAACAACATCTGGCGACAGAGGCGTTGTTGAAAGGAAAAAAAGTGCTCATAACCGCTGGCCCGACGCGCGAAAAGCTCGATCCTGTCCGCTTTTTCAGCAATCATTCAACAGGAAAAATGGGCTATGCGCTCGCCGAAGTAGCGCGCGACTTTGGTGCGGATGTCGTCCTCGTTTCGGGACCGACATCGCTTCCTAGCCCTGCTGGTGTAGACGTCGTTCGCGTGGAAAGCGCGCAACAAATGTATGAAGAAGTGATGAAGCATTTTCACGATAGTCATATCGTCATCAAAACAGCTGCCGTAGCGGACTATCGCCCGAAATATGTCGCTGATAATAAAATAAAAAAACAACAAGGGGATTATACGGTCGTGTTAGAGCGAACGATCGATATTTTACAAACGCTCGGCGAACAAAAAACGCATCAATTTTTAGTCGGTTTTGCGGCGGAGACGAACGATGTTGAACGATACGCAAAAGATAAGTTAGCGCGCAAAAACGCGGATATGATTGTCGCCAATAACGTCGTTCAAGAAGGGGCAGGTTTCGGGACAGATACAAATATTGTCACGATATTTAAACGGGACGGAACAGCAAAGCCGCTTCCGCTTTTACCGAAATCGGAAGTAGCAAAAGAAATTTTACGCGAAGTTTATAATGAAATTGAGGGACGCCTATGACGATCGCTTCTGTCATCGTTGACATTCCTGCGAGTCAAACCGATCGCCCGTTTGACTATATCATCCCAGCTGAACTCGTCGGCGTTGTGCAAGCCGGGATGCGTGTCACCGTGCCGTTTGGCGCTCGCTTATTACAAGGGTTTGTCATTGAAGTGAAAGAAACGACCGATATGCCGCTCGAACAGTTAAAGCCCATCCATTCTCTTTTTGACGTCGTTCCTGTCTTTCACGAGGAATTGCTTCAATTAGGGAAATGGCTTGCCGAAACGACGCTTTGTTTCATGGTGTCAGCATTTCAAGCGATGTTACCTGCGGCGATGAAAGCAAAATATGAGAAAGACATTCGTTTAATCGAGCGACATATATCGCTCGTCCATGAAGATGTACGGGCGCTATTTGGCGACCGCCTGACGATTCCGTGGAGCGAAGTTGAAAAAACACGATATGTACGCCTGTTACAAAAAGAAATTGCAAACGGTCATATTGAAGTCGTTTATCGTGTCGAAGAAAAAGGAAAAATAAAGAAGGAGAAGTGGGTTGAATTGTGTGGAAGTGACGAACATGTGACACGTATATTTACGTCGCTTCCAAAGCAATCGATCAAACAAAAACAAGTGCTTGAACGTTTGCTTACCGCACGCGCTTTACCGTTAAAACAGTTGTTGCATGAGACAAATAGCACTCGATCAACCGTTCAATCCCTCGTCAACAAACAGCTCGTTGTCGTAAAAGAGAAAGAAGTATATCGCGATCCGTATGCGAACCAATCATTTGCGAAAACAACGCCGCTCGCCTTAACGGATGAACAGCAACAAGCGCTACACGATATCGGACAAGCTATCGCGCAAGACGTTCACGACGTTTTTTTAATGTACGGTGTTACAGGAAGCGGAAAAACGGAAGTGTACATGCAAGCGATTGACCTCGTCCTAAAAAAAGGAAAAGAAGCCATTGTGCTCGTGCCTGAAATTTCGCTTACTCCGCAAATGGTGAAAAGGTTTAAAGAACGATTCGGCTCAAAAGTAGCCGTTTTGCATAGCGGCTTATCGCTTGGTGAAAAGTACGATGAGTGGCGAAAAATTCAGAGAAAAGAAGTACAACTTGTCGTAGGGGCACGATCGGCCATTTTCGCACCGTTTGAAAACATTGGCATCATCATTATTGATGAGGAACATGAAACGAGCTACAAACAAGAAGAGTCACCGCGCTATCACGCGCGCGATGTTGCTATTTTTCGCGGCCGCTATCATCGCTGCCCTGTCGTGCTCGGCAGCGCCACGCCATCACTTGAATCGTTTGCGCGTGCGAAAAAAGGGGTATACAAGCAAGTGACGTTAACGAAGCGCATGAACGATCATGCGCTCCCCCCTGTTGATATTGTCGATATGCGAGAAGAATTGCGAGCAGGGAATCGTTCGATGTTTTCCCGTCTTTTATTTGAAAAATTAACGGAGCGGTTACGAAAAGGAGAACAATCCGTCTTATTTTTAAATCGTCGTGGCTATTCATCTTTCGTGATGTGCCGTGATTGCGGTCATGTCATTCAATGTCCGCATTGCGACATCTCACTCACGTATCATCGCGTCCAACAGCAACTAAAATGCCATTATTGCGGTTATGAACAACGCATGTCTTCGCATTGCCCTGCTTGCCAAAGCGAGCATATTCGCTTTTTTGGGACTGGGACACAAAAAGTCGAAGAAGAATTAACAAAGCTTCTCCCCGAAGCGCGCGTCATTCGCATGGATGTCGATACGACGAGCCGAAAGGGAGCGCATGAACGATTGTTGAATGAATTTGGAGAAGGAAAAGCAGACATTTTACTCGGAACACAAATGATCGCCAAAGGGCTTGATTTTCCGAACGTTACATTAGTCGGTGTGTTAGCTGCTGACACGATGCTCCACGTGCCTGATTTTCGCGCGGCGGAAAAAACGTTTCAACTGTTGACGCAAGTGAGCGGAAGGGCAGGAAGGCATCATCTTCCTGGCGAAGTCGTTATTCAAACGTATACGCCAGAACATTACAGCATTCAGCTCGCTGCCGATCATCATTTTGAAGCATTTTATGAGCGTGAAATGATCAATCGGAAAAAGCATGGGTATCCGCCATTTTACTACTTAACGCTTATTACAGTAGCGCATCTTGATCCGCTCAAAGGAGTAAGTATAGCAGAGAAAATTGTTGCTCATTTGAAGAAACATTTATCCGATGAAGCGGTTGTGCTTGGACCAGTCGCTTCCCCGATTGCGCGCATGAACGATAGATATCGTTACCAATGCATGATAAAATACAAGCGGGAAGCGCACTTAACAACAGCGCTCCGCACGATCATTGAACATTATCAGCGTGAAATGGCGCGCGGCGATGTAACGATTACAGTCGATTTAAATCCATATATGATGATGTAGGAGGAACTGTTTTGGCTATTTTACCGATTGTGACTTATCCAGCACCTATTTTA
>NZ_DAITON010000175.1:0-3719 GCF_036834105.1 Anoxybacillus sp.
GGAACCCCCACATTTGACCGAGAACGAAAATGTTATGTGCAAATAATTGAATTTCCTGCTCTGTCAACGAAAATACCCCATTGTCGACACAGCGTCGCAAAATGTGCTCAAACATCGCAACCATTTGCAATTCTTTATTCAGCACGTACGGAAGCGATTCTTTGCCGAGCGCTTTCGCCTCTTGATACATGACGAGCACTTCATCTTGCAGCTCATCAACAACGCGAAAATAGTAGCCAATCGCTAGCTTTAAACTATCCAAATCCCCTTGTGTCGTATCAATAGCTTGCTCCATGCGATCGCGCACTTCATCGTAAATGCGGTCACAAACTAAATAAAGCACATCCTCTTTTTTGCGAATATATTCGTATAACGTTCCGATGCTAAAGCCGGAAGCGCGGGCAATTTCACGCGTCGTCGTTTGGTGAAATCCTTTTTGTTTAAATAGTGAAATCGCCCCTTTAATCATTTGATTGCGCCTTTTTTTCACAAGCCGCTCGTCTTTGACGGACGCTGGTACCTCACGCTTTTTCATCTCATCCCACCTTATTTCGTTAACATTCTTGAAATGACGATGCGTTGAATTTCTTGCGTTCCTTCATAAATTTGTGTAATTTTCGCATCGCGCATAAACCGTTCAACCCGATAGTCTTTCGTATAGCCGTAACCGCCGAAAATTTGTACCGCTTCGACCGTAACTTTCATCGCCGTATCGCCCGCGAACAATTTCGCCATTGCCGATTCTTTTCCGTACGGCAAGCCGTTTGATTCAAGCCATGCTGCTTGATATGTTAGTAAGCGCGCCGCCTCAACGGCCGTTGCCATATCCGCTAATTTGAAGGCAATGCCTTGTTGTTCAGCGATTGGCTTACCGAATTGAACGCGTCCTTTTGCGTATTCGACCGCTGCATCTAACGCGCCTTGCGCGATGCCAACCGCCTGCGCAGCGATGCCGTTTCGGCCCCCATCGAGCGTCATCATAGCGATTTTAAATCCTTCTCCTTCTTCACCGAGCAAATTTTCTTTCGGAATGCGGCAGTCTTCAAAAATGAGCTCCGTCGTTGGTGATGAACGAATGCCGAGCTTTTTCTCTTTTTTTCCAATCGAAAATCCAGGCGTTCCTTTTTCAACGATAAATGCGCTTATGCCGCGATGTTTTTTCTCTGGATCGGTGACCGCAAAAACGATATAAATTTCCGCTTCTCCGCCGTTTGTAATCCATACTTTCGAACCGTTTAATACGTAATGGTCGCCATCGCGCACGGCACGCGTTTTCATCGATGACACGTCAGAACCAGCTCCCGGTTCAGACAACCCGTATGCTCCGAGCTTTTCTCCCGTTGCTAACGCCCGTAAATACGTTTGTTTTTGCTGCTCCGTCCCAAATTTATAAATAGGCCAACTCGCTAACGAAATGTGAGCAGAAAGCGTTACTCCTGTTGATGCGCACACTTTTGACAGTTCCTCAACAGCAATCACGTATGCTAAATAGTCGCTCCCGATGCCGCCGTATTCCTCTGGCCATGGGATGCCTGTTAAGCCGAGCTCCGCCATTTTATTAAAAATGCTGCGATCAAATCTCTCTTCTTCATCGCGTTCGGCCGCTGTCGGTGCGACTTCATTTTTCGCAAAATCGCGCACCATTTTTCGAATCATTTCATGCTCTTCACTTAACTGAAAATTCATTTCCCCATCCCCCTCAACACATGTTTACTAATGACGAGCCGTTGAATTTCGCTCGTTCCTTCGTAAATTTCACATACTTTCGCGTCGCGGAATAACCGCTCAACCGGATAGTCTTCTGTATAGCCGTTTCCTCCGAAAATTTGCACCGCTTCAATCGCGTTTTCCATCGCTGTTTTTGATGCAAACAGCTTCGCCATCGACGCTTCTTTTCCGCACGGCATGCCGTTTGCGCGTAAAAAAGCTGCCCGGTAAACGAGCAATTTAGCAGCTTCGACGTTCGTTGCCATATCTGCTAGTTTAAAAGCAATACCTTGTTGTTCTGCAATTGGCTTGCCAAACTGGATGCGCTCTTTCGCGTAGTTCGTCGCATGTTCAAGCGCAGCTTCAGCAATACCAAGCGATTGGGCTGCGATCCCGATGCGACCGCTATCTAAATTAGCCATCGCAATTTTAAAGCCATCGCCTTCTTGCCCGAGCAAGTTTTCTGCTGGCACGCGCATATCTTCAAACGATAATTGAACGGTGCGCGACCCGTGAAGCCCCATTTTTTTCTCGTCTTTTCCGATCACAAAACCAGGGGTATTCTTTTCCACGATAAATGCGCTTACCCCTTTACTTCCTTTTTCTTCGAGATTTGTGCGGGCAAATACGATATACGTATCCGCTTCGCCTCCGTTTGTAATAAATACTTTTGAGCCATTCAATACGTAATGGTCACCGTCGCGAATAGCTGTCGTTTTTAAGCTTGCCGCATCGGAACCTGATCCTGGCTCTGTTAAACAAAACGCCCCTAAATATTCGCCCCGAGCAAGCTTTGGCACATATTTTCGCTTCTGCTCTTCCGTTCCGAAATATAAAATCGGGTTTGTGCCGACGGATGTATGAACGGATAAAATGACCCCGACAGTTGCGCTTACTTTTGAAATTTCATGAATAGCAATAATGTATGACGTAAAGTCCATCCCTGCGCCGCCATATTGCTCAGGCACAGTAATGCCCATTAAACCAAGCTCTGCCATTTTTTCGAGAATGGGGCGCGGAAACTCGCCGCGCTCCATCCGCTCAACGAACGGTGCAATTTCATTTGCCGCAAATTCGCGCACCATTTGACGCATCATTTGTTGTTCTTCTGTAAAATGTACATTCATGCTGTCAACCCCTTTATTCGTACGTATAAAATCCTCGCCCTGTTTTTCTGCCAAGCCAACCAGCTTTCACATATTTGCGCAAAAGCGGACACGGGCGATATTTGTCATCACCAAGCCCATCATGAAGCACTTCCATAATGTATAAGCACGTATCTAAGCCGATAAAGTCCGCTAAAGTGAGAGGTCCCATCGGATGATTCATTCCAAGCTTCATCACTTCGTCAATCGCTTCTTTCGTCGCGACACCTTCGTATAAACAATAAATAGCCTCGTTAATCATCGGCATTAATACGCGGTTAGAAACAAATCCTGGGAAGTCGTTCACTTCAACTGGCACTTTTCCTAACGTTTTTGTCATTTGTTCAATCGCTTCATACACTTCATGAGCGGTTGCGAGACCGCGAATAATTTCGACGAGTTTCATAATCGGTACTGGGTTCATAAAATGCATGCCAATCACTTTTTCTGGTCGTTTCGTAGCTGCAGCGATTTCTGTAATTGGTAGTGAGGACGTATTTGTTGCTAAAATGGCATGCGGAGGTGTGATTTCATCTAGCTGGGCAAACAGTGCTGTTTTCACATCCATATGTTCAACGACTGCTTCAATGACGACATCGACGTCGCTTCCATCACGCAAATCGGTCGATGTGCGAATGCGGCTCATCGCTTCATCACGCTGTTGTTCGCTTAGCGCTCCTTTTTCGACGAATTTGTTTATACTTTTTGCGATATTGTTAAACCCCCATTGTACGCGCTCTTCATTAACATCGTTTAAAATAACGTCATATCCTGCTGTGGCGCACACTTGGGCAATGCCTGATCCCATTTGACCAGCGCCAACAACCATTACTTTTTTCATCGCCCCATCCCCCGTTAATAAACTTC
>NZ_DAITON010000176.1:0-3693 GCF_036834105.1 Anoxybacillus sp.
ACCCAGTCGGCATAAAACCCTAAATGTCCTGTATGCACGCCGACAAACGCCGTCTGTTCGAGCCGACTTCGATAACGATGAAACGCATACAAAAGCGTCCCATCCCCTCCGACTGAAATGACAATATCCGGCTGATCTTCGTCATACGTTAAGCGAAAATCCGTTAAATATGTACGAATTTTATGCATACATTCGTTTGATATCGCGTCCCCTTTCGATATGACCGCAAATTTCACGCGCCTTCACTCCTCGCTCTCTTTTAACTCTTGTTTGCGCGAAAACACCGCTTGCGCTTCTTGAATTTCAAAGCGAATTTTTGACATTTCTTCATCAAGCAAATACGCCGCTTCCGCTGCGCGCTGTAAGCGCAGTTTAATGTCTTCCGGGAAATTCCCGCTATACTTATAGTTTAAAGAATGTTCGATCGTCGCCCAAAAATTCATCGCAAGCGTTCGAATTTGAATTTCCACTAAAATGTTTTTTTCACCGTAAATCATTTGCACCGGATAACGAATGACGACATGGTACGAACGATATCCGCTCTCTTTTTTTTGCGTAATGTAATCGCGCTCTTCAACGATCGTAAAATCGTTTCGCTGCCGAAGCAATTGAACGACCGTCTTAATGTCATCGACAAATTGACACATCATGCGCAAACCAGCAATATCTTGCATTTGTTGTTCAAGTTGATCGAGTGGAATATTTTTCTTTTGCGCTTTATCTAAAATGCTAGCGATCGGTTTCACTCTTCCTGTCACAAACTCGATCGGGGAATGAACACCTTGCATTTCAAATTGGGTGCGCATCCCTTTTAGTTTTACTTTCAACTCTTCCACCGCCTGCTTATACGGTGCTAAAAAAAACTCCCAATGTTTCTCCATTCAACCACCTACTTATGCGAAAAATGCCGTTACCGCCTGTTCCATTTCGTCACCGTAGTTTGCATTTCCTTTAATGTTTTCAATTAAATATGCCATTTCTTCATGAATTCCATCTAATGCAATCGTCGCATCGCTCCCGACAAGAAGTACGGGCTCTTTTGTTGCGAGCACCTCTTTCAGCGCCCCCCAAACGTTTTTTGGCATGACGACATAAACGAACGCATCTTCTGCCTCTAATATGTATATGAACGCACATTCGTCTGAATCAACAAGCATATGCTGTCTCGGCTGAACACCTTGAAGCGACGCATCGCACGTCATCATCCAACCGCGCTCTTGTCTTTCTGCTGCATGTACATATATTTTCATTTCTCTGCCTCCATCATTGATGATGTCCGCCTTTATTTTACCACATTTCGCCTAACGATGTTCACTAGTTGCACTTTTTCGCATATATGTCGATAATAAAAGATAGAAATGACACAAGGGAGCAAAAAGAAAGATGAAACGAGAATTAGAAATTGAATTTAAAAACGTGTTGACGGCTGAAGAATTTTCCCGCTTAACGAACGCATTTTGCGTGCGCGATGAAGAATGGCGCGTGCAACAAAATTATTATTTTGATACGCCCGACTTTCAATTAAAACAACAAAAAAGCGCACTACGCATTCGTTTGAAAAATGGGACATATACATTAACATTAAAACAACCATATGAAGACGGGTTATTAGAGACGCATGAGCCTCTCACCCCACAAACGGCGACGGCGCTTATTGCAGGAGAGCAACAGCTTGCGGGCGATATAGCGCGCACGCTACAATCGCTTCACATTGACCCGGCAGCTGTCGTTTGCTTTGGCGCACTCACGACTCACCGCGTCGAACGGACGTACAAAAACGGCACGCTCGTATTCGATTACAGTGAATATATGAACGTGTCGGACTATGAAATCGAATATGAAGCAAATGATCGCGTACAAGGCGAAAACACGTTTATGGAGCTATTACAGTCGTTTCATATTCCAAAGCGGCAAACGAAAAATAAAATTGAACGATTTTATGAAGCAAAATACGAAACGGAGCGATCGTCATGAACGTGCAACAAATTAAATTGCTTTTAGAGCTACAAGCATTGCAACATTTACAAGGAAAAAAAGAAGCGCCAACGACATCGTTTCACGACCTTTTTCGCGAGTTGTTCGCAACCGAAACAGGCGAAGAGACAGAAACGATGCGTCCATCACTTCCAATGATGACAAGCGCTGAAACGAAAGCGCCGACATACGAAGAAAAGCCGCTTCAAAAACAGGCGATTCATCAATGGATTGACGAAGCGGCAGCTAAATACGATGTCGATCCGAATCTCGTTTATGCGATTATTCGCCACGAATCGAACTTCAATTCTCAAGCAAAAAGCCGTGCTGGTGCGGTGGGGCTCATGCAGTTAATGCCGAGCACCGCGCGTATGCTCGGAGTAACCGATGCCCTCGACCCACAGCAAAACATTGAAGGGGGCACAAAATATATACGCCAACTTCTTGACCGTTATGATGGCAATGTTGCGCTTGCCCTTGCAGCATATAACGCAGGGCCAGGCAATGTCGATAAACACGGCGGCATTCCACCCTTCCGTGAAACGATAAACTACGTAAAAAAAGTGATGCAAACGTACTATTCCACAAGTCGCATCGTTTGAGATGAAAGAACGTCGTTGTTACAATATTGATATATTTCGGCAAAGGAGTTTTCAATATGTTTCAATCCCCTTACGAAGCGCTTGGAGGCGAACGAGTTGTCTCAAAACTCGTTGATGCCTTTTATGAACGAGTGGCGAAACATCCTGACTTAGCACCTATTTTTCCGACGGATTTAACGGAAACAGCACGCAAACAAAAACAATTTTTAACGCAATATTTAGGCGGCCCTCCGCTTTATACAGCTGAACATGGACATCCGATGTTGCGCGCTCGCCACTTGCCATTTCCGATTACGCCGACGCGCGCAAAAGCATGGCTTGCTTGCATGCATGAAGCGATGGACGCGATCGGCTTGCAAGGGCCGATGCGAGATGAATTGTATCAACGGCTTATTTTAACTGCCCAACATATGATTAATACAACAGAAGACGAGCGAAAGGAGCATGACGGTGAATGAAAAAGTAGTCGCTATGCAAGAAGGAACGACAAAGCAAAAACAGCTAGAAATTTACTTATTTGTCGATCCTCTTTGCCCGGACTGTTGGGCGCTCGAACCTGTGTTGAAAAAACTGTGGATCGAATACGGACAATATTTCACGTTGCGCCACGTATTAACAGGACAGCTAGATAGACTGAACGGTGCGAATTATAAACGAATTGACCGGCATGCGACGCGCATTGGTATCTCCTGTGACGATCGTATTTCCCTGCAAGCACCATTGCCCATTCCATACGTCGCCTCGCTTGCCATCAAGGCAGCAGAATTACAAGGGAGGCAAGCGAGCATTCGCTTTTTACGACAACTGCAAGAAATTGTATTTCTTCAAGGGGAAACGATCACAAATACAGGTACGCTCATTCAATGCGCGATTGACGCCGGCTTAGACGTACAAGAATTTATGAAAGACTTATCTTCACCGAGCGCGGTCAAGGCGTTTCAATGCGATTTAAAAATTAGTGCGGAAATGAACGTTCGCGAAGTTCCAACGCTCGTCTTTTTTAATGAAAACATTGAAGAAGAAGGCATTAAAATTTCAGGCTGTTATCCGTACGATGTATACGTCGATTTAATCCATGAAATGCTCGGATTTCATCCTCAACCATCTCCGCTTCCAC
>NZ_DAITON010000177.1:0-3633 GCF_036834105.1 Anoxybacillus sp.
TAACGAAGCGAAAAAAAATGAATGTAAACGAAAATTAGAAAAATTACGCCAAGAACTGATTCGTCTGTCGAAATGAAACGGACGCGAGAAGGCGGCAAGCGCCGCCTTTTCTACATAAGTATATGCAGGAGGATGAATATGTGGAACGAAATTGATCAACATATGCAGCATTGGATTCGCGAAGCAGGGGAGCGCATTCGTGATGCGTTCCAAACGAAACTAAATATCGAAACGAAGTCAAGTCCGTCCGATTTAGTAACCAACGTCGATCGGGAAATTGAACAATTTTTCATCGAGCGCATTCGTAAGACGTATCCGACGCATCACGTTTTAGGGGAAGAAGGGTTCGGCGATCAGCTCGAGGCGTTAGACGGCACCGTTTGGATCATTGACCCGATTGACGGGACGATGAATTTCGTCCATCAGCAGCGCCATTTTGCCATTTCAGTCGGAGTGTTTCACGATGGGGTAGGCATGCTCGGCTACATTTACGACGTCGCATTTGACGAACTGTACTATGCCCAAAAAGGAAAAGGGGCGTTTGTAAATGGCACGCCGCTTCCTCCGCTTGAAAAAACGACGCTTGACCGCTCCATCATTTCATTAAATGCAACATGGGTGACGGAAAACCGCCGCATCGATCCGAATGTGCTCGCCCCGCTCGTAAAAAAAGCGCGCGGCACGCGCTCGTACGGTTCCGCTGCGCTCGAGATGGCGTACATTGCTGCTGGGAAGCTCGATGCGTACATTACGCTTCGTTTATCCCCTTGGGATATTGCAGGCGGCATGGTGATCGTTCAAGAAGTCGGCGGTGTCGTGACGAACTTGTACGGCGAACCGATCAATATGATCGAAAAAAGTTCCGTATTCGTTTCTAAACCGAGATTGCACGAAGAAGTACTTTCGATGATTAAGCGCTAACTATCGCTCGTTAGCGCTGTTTCTTTTTTTTAATGAAAAGCCGAATCCCATGACGCCAAGGAAAGCGATCGTCGCCGCAATGATCGCCGACACATGTCGGTAAGCGATCGCAATGCCGATGACGATCATCATCGTCGTTGCAAGCAATGCGATCATAAAAAAAAGCGGTTGAAATTTGTTCATATGTTTTCCTCCCCTTTCCTTTTAGATTACAACAAAACATTCCGCTTTTCTACTATGTTTGTGCTATAATAGACGCGCAATGTTGAAAAATAGGAGTTGACAAAAGTGAGAAATGATATTCGCAACATCGCGATTATTGCGCACGTTGACCATGGAAAAACGACGTTAGTCGACCAATTGCTTCGCCAGTCCGGTACGTTTCGGGCGAACGAACAAGTAGAGGAACGGGCGCTTGATCGCAACGATCTTGAACGTGAACGAGGCATTACCATTTTAGCAAAAAATACAGCCATTCAATACAAAGGGACGCGCATTAACATTTTAGATACACCGGGACATGCGGACTTTGGCGGCGAAGTCGAGCGCATTATGCGCCTTGTCGATGGGGTGCTTCTCGTCGTCGATGCGTATGAAGGATGCATGCCGCAAACGCGATTCGTATTAAAAAAAGCGCTCGAACAAAACTTAACACCGATTGTTGTCGTCAATAAAATTGACCGCGAATTCGCCCGCCCACACGAAGTTGTCGATGAAGTGCTCGATTTATTTATTGAGCTCGGGGCGTCGGAAGAACAGCTCGAATTTCCGGTCGTGTACGCTTCGGCAATTAACGGGACAGCGAGTTTACATGCGGACAAACAAGATGCCGATATGACCGCGCTGTTTGAAACGATTGTTGAACATATTCCTGCCCCTATGGACAATAGCGATGAGCCGCTTCAATTTCAAGTAGCGCTTCTTGACTATAACGACTACGTCGGCCGAATTGGCATCGGACGCATTTTCCGTGGGCGCATGCAAGTAGGGCAACAAGTGGCGCTCATGAAATTGGACGGATCAGTAAAAACGTTTCGCGTCACGAAACTGTTTGGCTTTCTCGGCTTAAAGCGCATCGAAATTGAAGAAGCGAAAGCAGGCGATTTAGTCGCCGTTTCTGGCATGGAAGATATTAACGTAGGCGAGACGGTATGTCCGCTCGATGCTCAAGAAGCGTTACCTCCGCTTCGCATTGACGAGCCGACGTTGCAAATGACGTTTCTCGTCAATAATAGCCCATTTGCCGGACGTGAAGGGAAACATGTCACAGCGAGAAAAATTGAAGAGCGCCTTCGTCTCCAGTTAGAAACGGACGTATCGCTTCGCGTCGAGCCGACCGATTCGCCAGATGCATGGATCGTTTCAGGACGAGGGGAGTTACATTTGTCCATTTTAATTGAAAATATGCGCCGTGAAGGTTTTGAACTGCAAGTGTCGAAGCCAGAAGTCATTATGAAAGAAATCGACGGCGTCATGTGTGAGCCGGTTGAGCGCGTGCAAATTGATATTCCTGAAGAGTATACAGGGGCGATTATGGAGTCGCTCGGTGCGCGCAAAGGGGAAATGGTCGATATGATCAACAACGGAAGCGGGCAAGTGCGCCTTATTTTCCTCGTTCCTGCGCGCGGATTAATCGGGTATCGGACAGAATTTATGTCGCTCACGCGCGGATACGGCATTTTAAACCATTCATTTGATAGCTACCAGCCGGTCATCGCAGGCCAAATTGGCTGCAGACATCAAGGTGTGCTCATTTCGATGGAAACAGGAAAAGCGACCGCTTACGGCATTATGCAAGTGGAGGATCGGGGCGTCATTTTCATCGAGCCGGGAACGGAAGTATATGAAGGGATGATCGTTGGCGAACATAGCCGCGACAACGATTTAGTCGTTAACGTATGCAAAACGAAACACGTGACAAACGTCCGCTCGTCAACGAAAGAGCAGACGGTGACGATGAAAAAGCCGCGCCTCATGTCGTTAGAAGAAGCGCTCGAATATTTAAACGACGACGAATATTGCGAAGTAACGCCACAATCGATTCGCTTACGGAAAAAAATATTAGATAAAAACGAACGCGAAAAAATCGCGAAAAAGAAAAAACTCGCTGAGCAAAAGAAGTAGGAGGGGTCGTCATGGATGTGATCGGTCGCCTGTCATTTTTCGCTTCGCTATATCACGTGCATGAACAACCGGAAAAAGGAATGTGGCTGCTATACGGGACGATTGTTGTGTTAGCCATGATCGTGTATCGTCTTGGCTTTGCTCGCAAGCTGCCACTATTAAAAAACGTTGTCATTTATACGCTACTTGTGCTCGGTTGTACGATTTTAACGTTTTTTGCTGTTTTTTTACCGGTGGCAGAAGGATTGCTTGTCGCAGCGGTCGTGTTAATGATTTATAAATGGCGATTGCGTCAAGAAAGGAAGGAGAGCGCATGAAGCTACAAGATGCGGTGTACAATTGGCTGACGATTAAAGTGGTTGCACATGCGCGCCCAGATGATACGGCAGCACAAGAGACGGAACAATTTTTTGCCGACTTGCTGCGCGAAGATCATGCGGTTGAACAAATCGCATATACAAAAGAAGACGACGTCTATACAGTCACTTTTGCTGTGAACAATGAAGCGAGCACGTTTCGCTTTCCAGCGGAACTTGTTGAAACAATGCTTGATCAAATAAATCGCGAGCCAGAAAAATATATCAATTA